>NZ_JBDFVF010000003.1:0-243987 GCF_040913205.1 Bacteroides sp. MSSM.1001136sp1_RTP21357st2_D2_RTP21359_211015
GGAAAAGGCTAATGACTAAAAAGGGATCATTAGCCTTTTTATTTTAATACACTATATAGAATCGCGGAGACGCTTACATTCACTTTCAGAATCATCATCCGAACAACTACTTATTAATCCTAACATTCCAATGAATATGATTAATTTATATAACGATTTATTCATCATAGTATCCCATTTTATTTCTATTTATTTATAGAGCAAAAATGGGGATGCCCTCACTAACACCTTACCGAGAAGCATCCCCTTAAACTTAAGAGAAAATTTATTTCACAAGAGATTTAGTCTTACTAATATAAGTTTTCCACTTCCGGCTTGTTATAAATGAGCGAGCCAAAAGTTCCCACAGGGCGTTTCAAAGGTACAGATGGTACTCTAATGATTTCATCTTGTTGCGAGCGGGTCATTCCTGATCTTCCGCTACGTTTCACAGGTTCTCCTGTAGTCGGATCCACTCCTTGAACATCACATAGTGCCCAATATAATGGATAATTGAAATCAAAATTATCCCAATCTCCGAAAGCATAAGGAAATACATTATCAATATCATCCTCATAGCTTGAGTTTTGATTGTTCAACATGACATCCGGATCAATGCCATCAGCATAATCACCCCAATCCTTAGCATTGAAAGAACGGAAAGTAATCGGAGCAAATTCATAATATTTATTTCCATATTTATACTCTTGCACTTCCATTCCCACGTTCTTTCCCTCCGTGCGGCTACCAAATAATTTCACAGGGAAGTCGATTCCTCTTAATCCATTAATTATCAATTCACTGGCGGAAGCCGTTTCTTCTGAACAGATGATTCTTACAGAATTAAGATTTAGATCATCACCATCTCCAAAACGGATATATTCATCCGCACCGGAACTACGTTGCATTTTCATAAATACATCCGAACGATGTGATGTACCAGCGATGGAAGCTGCTAAATAACGGGCTAATTCAACTGAACCTCCATTATTGAAACGCAAATCTAAAATCAAATCTGTGATACCTTCTGCTTTGAACTGTTGAATTACATATTTCAAGTCTTCCTCAAAGTTCAAATCAAAACTTAGATAAACCAAATAACCGATGTTGAATTTATTCTCTTTTTTATCTTTTATAAACATCGAATTCAAGATAGGACTATTGTTGTAAGCACCGGTAGTTAATGTAGTCGTTCCATCCACTAAATCATAACCACCCTGTTTTTCATCAAAGATTTTGCGTCTATAGCCGATCTTAAAAGTTTCACCTCCACCTGCATAAAACAAAGTACTCATATATTGCTGGTAATTATTCTTATTCAAAGTAACCCCATCAACAGAAACAATCACGTCGCCCCGTCTCAATCCGGCTTTGGTAGCAGGAGATTCTAAATACACATATCCAATAGATAACCCAATAGTTGTTCTATCCGGCATATAAGAAGAGAAAAACGTACCAAGCCCCGATCCTACGACACTTGTTGCACGAGTATTTGCACGCGTTCTACCGGAACCAGTAGTCTCCGTAATATAAGAATAGATATAACGCTTGCCGGCATTGACAGAGAATGCACGATAAGTACCTCCATCCTCCATGTTGGTTTTCATCGGTAAAAGATAAGTTGTCAGAAATTTATCATAAGATACTGATTTATAATCTATATCCAATGTATTATATTCATCCTTAAAGAGATAATGCTCCTTCAAATATTTATCCATAAACTCATTAAGAGCCAGATCTACTGCTGTTCCGGAGCCTCCTTTTTGTGTAATAGTACAAACAGTAACAGGAGTTTTATATCCTTCTACTTGTACGACTACTGTCAGTATTCGTTCCTTTTCGGTTTCATTTTTATCAACCTTTACTCTGAATCCTCCCTTACCAGCAGCCGAATTGCCACTAATATTAGTCATTGAGGCCCAATCCGATCCCGTAGAATATTGCAGGGAAGGAGTCCATTTACCTACAGCAGTAAATGAAATATCAACCGTCTCTCCATATTGAGAAACCGCTTTTTCGGTTTCATTGCTGATTGCGGTAATTCCGTTATCCGTATCGTCTCCCACTTCTCCGTCGTCACTATCCGAACAGTTACTGAACGTAAACAGACACAAGACAAGTAATACTACACTATAAAAACTATAAAATATATTTTTCATTTATCTTTTTATTAAATTGGAAAACTAAAAAATTATTCTGCCGGGGCTTCCACGACAGTTTTGGAAACTTCATAAAAGCGTCCTTCCTCATCTATCCAGGTTACATTAATATTCGTTGGTAATGAAGTATATTTAGAACCTGAATAAGTAGATGTTTGCTTCTCCCCATGTGCCATCACAGATCTTATCTGTTCATCATACATGCCGGTCAGATAGTCGGCAGGTGCCACATATACGTAAAACATCTTACATGCAGTTTTAGGAATTACAGTATACGAGATTGTATAAAACTTATCTTTCACTATCTTATCAATCTTCACCTCCGGAACACTGGCATTCCACAAGTCCGTATCTTTTATCCGGACATAGGTTACCTTTTTGCTCGTATATTCCTTTTTAACCATTGTTGTAGACGGATTACCGTCAGCATCAACCGCTATCATATAGAGTACATATTCTGTATTAAACTGTATATCCTCAATGAGCAATTGATGGTTGTTCAAGTCAGCTACCGCAATTTCAGTCACTTCATTGTTCATTATCAAAGCTTGCTTTACCATTTCTTCATCTCCCCAATACGGATAATTCTTGAACTCGCTCATTTTCATGTGAATATATCGGTATTTCACAGGGTTACCAGTCGGTGTCAATGTCAAAGTAGTAGATAAGGTTCCCGCTTCGATAGATACATCAACCGAAATAGAAGAATTATACGACATTTCTTTTGAATCGGCCTGTACTTTAATTAATGAGCCCAATTGTCCTTTATTATCCAAAGCCACCGCAACCAAAAATCCCTTTGTTCCCGGTTCTAAAGAAGCCCTTTCAAAATCAACAGCCTCTTTAGATAAATTTCCGTTCTCGATAAGATACGAAATAATCTCTTTTTCTGTAGCATAGTGGGTTATAGCCTGTTCTGTCATATAAGAGTAATAAAATTTGTAACAGTTTGTCCCCGGAGTGATGGGGGCGTTAACACTAGTTACCGTAGATTTTATTGTCCCTATATTCACTGTAGCAGTTCCACCATACGTCAGCGCAGGAATTGAAATCTCCACTGCTGCCAGTTCTTCTGTTGTATATCCCTTTTCTATCTTATAAGGAATAGCCCAAAGTACATAAGTTGTTCCCGGTATAACTCTTGGCAAAAAATCCAACACCTTACCTTCTAATGGTCCGTTATAATCAGAAGACTGTTTGGTTCCGCCACCAAAGGCAAGATCTTCTATTACCATATCGGGTGAATAGTTGGCTTTATTCGTAATCCCGGTATAATAAGACTCACAGCCTTTTCTAGTCGCAGAAACCGTTGCACCTTCAAATGTTATATCCGATACCTTCAATTCTACAGTCGCAGCAGTCTTTATCACAGTTGCAATCACATCATCAGGCAAACACGCTTCATCCATTTCCGGTGATGGCACTGCCCAGATCATATATGTCATTCCGGCTTCAGGATCCTTGCCCAGTAATTCTGCCAACGCAACTTTATCAAGAGCTTTTGTTTTCATATACATACGGGCAGAATATCCGTTTACCAGTTCAGCTACAGATTCTGCACTATATTCACTGATTTCCAACACTCCCAGATAATACACTTCTATTCCACTTGCCAAAGTGGTGGAAACCATCTGTCCCTCAACTGATATATTCACAGGAGCCTCCCCTATCACTACCGGAATTTCCGAAATAATACTCTTTCCGTTAGATGCAACAGCTACTATAGCAACCTTACCACCACTCTCTGCATACTGATTCTCTTTCACAGGAGCAATAATGGTCAGTCCTTTTCCTGTTAACGAAGTTTTCCAACCGTCGGGTTTCGTTACAGTATATTTTGAAATACCACTCATCTCAACCGGTATCAGTTTCTCTTCACCGTTCGCAAAATATTGCTTTCCTGACAACATCTCGCATTTCAAATCTTTAGATTTCAAGACTTTCAATACCGTACCATCCTTCAGTGTGAAATAAGCATAATCATCGTCCTCACTTACTCCACTAAAAAGAGAAGTATCTCCCGTAGATTCACCGGAGGCATACACACCAGTAGATTCCCAAGTCTTTCCACCATCAGAAGAAATCTCCCACTCCTTCGTTTTTGTATTGATACGAATCTTAGGAGCAGTGCCCGTCACAGGCATTTTATTGCCTTCATCATCTTTTAAAAACGTTTTCTTACCATCCGTACCGGTCATTCCCCAGTAATAAATGCCATCTTCATCTTTTATCACGGTTATTTGTGGAACATCTTCCCCATTTCCTCCATTCCGAATGGTAATCTCTGTCTTATCCGAAAATTTAATAGTATAACTACCATCTTCATTCTCCAATACAGAAGCTATTGATTTATTTTGTGAGAGAGCATCAGTCAGTGTCTTCAACGTAGAAATATCGCTTTGTACATTTTGCAAGGAAGCTTCTAATTTATCCATGCGATCTTCCAGACCGGAAATAGAGTTTTTTAGATCATCGTCGTTATAACATGACGAAAACATTACTATACATACAGCCATCAGGAAAAACATCTTTTTCCTGCACTCCATAAAAAATTGAATTCTTCTCATATCCATATTTTTTTGATGATTAGAGAAAAGCCGCACGACAGACTTTCACACCATCGTGCGGAATAATTTATTTTAGCAACCCCTATTTAGCATGAGGATGTTTACCCAGTTTTTTCAGATCAAGATAAATAGTACTTCCACTCATCATCGCCCCCGGAGTATTCTTTTTCACTTCTTCCTTAATGATCATATTGGCAGGAATCCGTTTATCTTTCTTGATAACCTGTGGTTTTGCCGTTCCTATCATCCCCTTTGCTGATTTCGGAGCATCCGGGAACAATACGGAAGGATCTGTTATTATACCTTTGTCCTTATCATAGAATACTGTATAAAGGTCACCGATCACTTCATTACCATCACTATCAGCACCGATAGGCACACATAAAGCGACTAAACGTTTGGCTTCACTTGTCTTGTCGTATGATTGAGTAGTGGAGTTCACTGTTGTCAAACCATAATCCAAACAATATTCTTTCCATACGTCCATACACTCTTGATAAGTATAGTCACCACTGGCAGAATATTTGTCCTCAAGAATTGTATGATAAACCTTGGCCACATCCTTTACAATAGAGAAATGTACAGTGAAATTACCGATTTCACTCATATACCCATCCAGCTCCATTGTTGGATTCGGACCTGCTATAATTGCCTCTGTATTAGCTTTCACAATCTTTACATCTGTCAATACACCGTTCCAATCTTCTGCCAGATATGCAAACGTATATTCGGTAGCCGGATTCAGTCCTGTCCAAGTGAAGCTCTCCACTCCTCCTGTCGCTTCGGCAGGCCATACATTTGAATCTGCAGATAACAGATATTTTATCAACTCCGCTTTATTACCATCTTCCAGCAAATCCGGTGTCATGATATACTGATGATAGAATACTGCAGTGTTCTGGTTGTAAGAATAATTCAACATCAAGCTTGTACGTCCCGGATCGCTGATTGTTATATTAATATCAGCTTCAGATGCATCCGGAGTATCCGTAATGCGCGCTATAGTAGAAAAAGAAGCATGCTTCACTCCAGATAGCTGACCATATTTATTGCGACCAACGTAAGCCACTACATAAGAAGTATTAGGAGCCAAATCATATTGGAATTGTGTGCCTTTAAATGAACCTTCCTGTGCAAAATTTGTGTTTTTCACACCCCATCCTTCTTGATCTAGAGCTTGTGCTAAAGCAGTCATGGTTGCTTCATCCCCATTTTCATAAGGAGCCCAATCCGAGGCGCTGAATATACGGTAGAACATAGCAACACAATTCTTTTTCATTTCCACATTCATATCAACCATGGATGCACCGGCTCTACTAACAACCAAGCTACATTCCGGCTTTTCTGCATTCTGATCTATTTCCTTCAGATGAAAATCCTGACGAACATATTCACCCGGAGTCTTATTCTCATCCAACCCGATACTGGTAGCAGTTACCATTCTCTTAGGATCAGCCGTATACCCAAAGTTTACCGTATAATACAATTCCTCTTGAGGAACCTGTGCCTCTTCTGCGGCCTTAATCCAATGTCTCATAAAATCTATATACAATGGTTTACCATACGTATTTATAAATGCATCAATAGGCTCCGCATCTCCACAAAACTGATAGAAGTATTTACAATCCTCATTAGGACGATATTGAATACCAACTGCACGATAACCTGTAGTTACATCAATATCCACACGAGGACTGCCTACCACACTCTGAACCGGTGTCTTCAGATGACATATTTTCATATCCGCCGGATTCTGTCCACCTTCATCATTACAGCCAATAGTAATAATCAAATATTCTGCACCGGGCACAATTTCCGACTGGGAATATTTTGAGTTAGCCCAATAGAATTCCGCATTCGGATAACTATCTCCTAAAGTCGACCGGCTAAATGTATATGCCCCCGCTCCTTCAGAATTGTAGAGAGCTTCTATTATCAGGTCTTCCACTTCTTCCTCTGTTGCTTGTACCCCTTTGCCTACACTTTCAAACAAATAATTATACATACGGCATAAAGGATATACGTCCAACCGATAAGACTGGACTTTAGATCCCGGAGTACACTCAAATACAAAATTATGTTCGGTATTGCTAGTAACTTTAATACCTACTCCACGCTCACCGCCATCCACTTCATTTTCACCCCATTTTATAGGTGTAGGGTTGGGAGGAAGCGATGGGTCCGGATTTACCGGTACATCAGGTTCTACGCCCGGTTCGTCACTATCCGAACACGAAAAGACCATGGGACTTACAACTAAAATAAATCCCAACATGAGTAATAAACTAAATAATTTTTTCTTCATAATTAAAAGTGATAAATGTGACTAATCATTTACATATTCATAATCGGTATCGCCATTGATTGCCTTACAAACTGCCAGGTTATTTACATAGCCGTTTTTATCAGTAACCAGTGCATAAAAAGAAATATTCTCTGCTTTCCATCCTTCGTCCATAATTACAGTATACTCTATGCCTTTTTCCATACCTGCTGCTATCTGCCCCAACTTATCGCCATCGACACTAGCAGACAGTAATTTGCGTACTACATGGTTATGTGTGTAATCACGATAGATCCCTCCGTCATTCTGTTGATATTTCAATCCATCTTCTACTGCGTATAAGATCAAACGATATTCAGCATCCTTTTCCGATTTAACTTTCACTGTAACGGTTGCTTGTCCATCATATTGCGACTGGATACCCACTCCACAATGGGCAGGGTAGTTATCCAGTGATTCATTGAACACAGACCTCATGACATCATAGTTTTCAGACAATCCCATTTTTCCACGCATATCAACGACACACGAGGGGTAAGCAGATAAACCAAATTTATTGGACAGGATAGAAGACTGATCGATAACCATCGGATCAGCAGGTGAACCATTGACGTGAAAAGCCATCATATAAACAATACCTTCATAGCTAGAACTTATCAGATAATTCAAACGAGTCATTCCAGCCGGGCACATAGCACACCACGTCCCGGTAAATTCCATTGCACAAATGCGCCTTACAAACTTGGAGGGCGTGCCAGGTGCTTCACGCGCAATCACCGTTATCAATTTGGATACATACTTGCCGTAAGATGCCTCAAAAGCATACATCCCGACTTTGGAAGTAGAAAATGTGCTTCCATCCAAAATTTGCCCGTCCATTACGGAACGGATGACTGCATCAGCAGTGATGTCTACTCCGGCATGTGTTACCGTAAAGGTTATAACATCCTTTCCATCAGCAATCAGCGTATTCTTACTGACATTCAAAAGCACTTCCGTCTCTTCCGAATCATCAGAATTACCTGAACAGGAAATCCAGAATATACCTATGCCGCACATGCAGACCAACAATAGTATTTTATAAACATTTATATACATAGCTCTTTTTTATTCGTTATACAGGTAATCTGCCGATTCTCCAAGCTTACACTCATTTACATTGTTACATGTATAAGTTTTTCCCCCATCCAGCGTTGTCAGCATCGACACAATAACACGCATATTATCCACATTCCATCCCGGTTCCAATTGGCAAGACCGTTGCATGGTAGCTTCTGTTCCTGCCTTTACCTCCCCATTGAAACGGTCACCGTTCAATGACGTAGATACCACCGCACGAACCACATTGTTATGCGTATAATCATTCCCTCCATTCATTTGGGTATATTTAATTCCATCCTCTACCAGATAGATAAGGCAACGATAGGTATTTGTCACGTTAGAAGTTATTTTGGCGGTAACCATTACTGTACGGTCAGCAGCATTATGCACTGATTCAATGGCCACACCGCAAGAGGCGGGATAGTTACTCAACTCATTTTGAAGTTCTTTTTCAATCTGGCTCTTAATACTGATCATTTCTTTCGTACCTTTTCGCATATTATAAAAGAAACGGGGCAGTCCCGAGAAGTTACCGAGAATATTAGTCCGGTAGTTGTTAGTAGCTGCTGTACTCATGGGATCGGTCACCCCACCGAAGTCCATGTGGAAAGAAGCCACCGCTAATCGTCCCGGTTGTTCAGTCTGAATGGCTTTCAATGTAGTACTAAGTGCCGGACAGGCCTGACACCCGACAGAGGTAAACTGCATCCCCAGCAATTTATGATAAAAGCTGACTCCTCCTGATACGGAAGTAGCCTGAACGGTAACTTCATTTTCACTGACTATTGACTTTCCTTCATAATAACGGGCCTTAAAAACGTATGTACCCGGCACTGAAGTACTGAAAGCACGAACACTGTAATCCATATTTTCCTCTCCCGATTCCTTTACCAAAATCAGGTTCATGGTGCTCTCGTTACTTACATCTTTTGTGCCCAACTTAACTGTAAAAGTCACCTTCTCCACCCCATCTGCCTGTATAGCCGTTTTATCGGCCGTAATACGCAGAATGCCGTCATCCGTCCCTCCGTTCTCCGTTTCGTCCGAACTGCCGGAACAGGATGACAGCATTGATAAACAAAGGATCATTACAATTGGTAGAATTGTCGAGTATAATTTATTCATAGGATCTAATCATTATAAAGATAGTCTATACTACCATTGATAGAACATTCGGTTATATTATCCACCATATATGCATCATCAACTTTCCGCAATGCATAAACCACTACCCGCGATGTTGCAGGATTCAGGTTCTTGGCATTAGAAATAGTGAAAGTTGCGGCAGTATGCTCTTCGTTTGCATTTACAGTGAATCGTCCGTCTGTTGACATTGACAGGTAATTATTGGAGATAGCTCTGACTGTATAGTCATACGAGGATTCATTTCCTCCGGATGCGGTCAAACCATCAGTAACCAAGACATACACCAGATCATATTCTCCTCCCTGGCTTGACTTCAATGCTGCATTTACCGTTATCTCACCAATAGAAGTATTATAAGATGTATTCACCTTGATTCCGCATGTAGCCGGATATTTTCTAATCTGATCTTGTAAGGTCTGTTTGATTACACTTACATTTCTATCTATCGACATCACCTTCAAATCATAGATGCAAGTAGGAAAACCGGATGCTCCGAAACGGCTCATAATTGTGCTTGTTTGTGACAGGTGGAACGGGTCGGTGTCAGAACTGCTGGAAGAGTGAAAAGCCATTTTCACCATACGTCCCGGTATCTTTTCTTCCACTTTCTTCAATGATGAAGTCATAGCCGGACAATAAGTACACCAAGTTCCGGTCATCTTAAAAACACCCACCTTGCGGTAAAAAAGCTCATAATTCTTACGATTCTGTACAGTTACGGAAACTTCATCCGACTCCCAGTCCAAATAATACGCCTTAAACTTATGAGTCCCGTTTTCTACTGCCGAGAATGTACAGGTACGTCTTTCCAGATAATCACCGGTAGTAAGATCTTCAAAATATACGTTTTTAATATATTCGGAAGTTGTCAGTACTTTCCCATTAGCATCCGTCACCATGAAAGTCGCCATATCTGTTCCATTGGCTTCAATCTTGGCTTTATCCACAGTCAGAGTAATAGGTCCCGTCACTTCACCGTTATCCGGCACTTCATTGTCGTCAGAATTGCCACTACATGCCATAAAACATCCGCACAGGCATATCAGGCTTGACATAAAAAACATTGTAAATTTTCTCATATTCTATATTCTAATTAATAAATGATTCGCTGCACTCAAAAAGAAGTAGTTATCGTCAGGTTAGCACCTGTATATTTAGGAATCGTCCGGCAAACTCCACCTGAACAGACATACCCTTCCTTGTTACGCCCATAACTCAAAGCGACACGTGTACGGGATTTGGCATAACTGGCTCCCACATTGTAATAATGGATTTTATCTTTACCGTGATTATACATGTCACTTCCATAAATACTCCATGCAGGAGCAAAGTTTATTTCCAGTAAAGCGGCCATCCAATCTTTCTTATCTTCCTGTGTAGTAAGATATTGTAACTCCATACGGGTTGAGAAAGAAGGGGTAAACTTATATTGTAAGTCTGCCACAAAAATATTCGACAGGTTGGTTGTCTTACTCGCTCCGTACGAAGGACTATATTCTTGCATGGAGTAAAGCAAATTCATTTTGAATGACTTCGTCCATTGTTTTTCCACATCAATACTAAAATCACGGAATGACAAGTTGCCCATCTGTGCTGTACCTTCTTTTTCTAAAGCATAATAGGTAGAAAAGTTAGCATGTAATTTCAAACCGCGTTTGCCTCCGATAACCGTTCCTCTTTTGAAATGATAAAAAACATCCAGTTGTCCGCCCATCTCCCCGCTGATTGCTTTTGTCACATCTCCTATTTGTGGAGTGTGAGGGTGTAAATTGGTCAACATATAGGTATATTGCGTACTCATAGCCGGAACATAATTCAACAGATTCGAAGTGGAGCCATTACCGGCAATAATTTCACTGCTCATCCATTCCAAACGACGTCCGGTCAGGTTTATCCCTAATCCGTTGCCGCTATATCCCAGTTCCAGCAATTGTGCATTGGCACGCTTCTTTGCATAAAGCTTGTCATCATGAATGAAATTATAATACTTATTACCTCCGTCTACATACTCACCCTTCGCTGTAAATCCGAAACGTTCAAAATTTACCTGTCCCGAGAAACCATTCGAATAAGGTTTTCCTCCCTCTTCTTTCAGGTCAATATTTATTTTCTCATATCGGTTTAATGCTCCTCCTTCGATACTCAAAGAAGAGTTTTGCCAACGAAGCAAGTCAGATAGGGAGAAACTTACATCTACACCACGTACCTGCGTATCAGAAAAATCCATACCGAATCGTGGAGTTCCCCAAATAGCTTTCACACCTACAATATTCTTGTAATTGTAGGTAAAACGTGCTCCCATCACCGCATTATTCAATCCGAGCATACGGTCCTCCCAACTACGGAATAACAGTCCACTCCCGAACTGCTCATAAAATGTACCCGCTGTTACGGAGAAGTCCTTATCTGCCCAAGATACATAATAGTTGGTCAGTTTTGCTTTCTCCAGTTCTGCGGGATACCCTACCAGTACAGGTTCATAGGCTTCCAATTGCACACCTACGGCAAATTTCCCCTGATAGTAATCCAACTTCAGATAATTGTTCGAGCCGAAATGATCTTCCGGTGACTTTGCTTCCGTCTTGCTGTCATCCCGGTAATAAATCGTATTTGTTTCAAAGCTCCCTGTCAGATAACCTTTCTTGTTATCATCCTGCGCATGGGCCAGAGTTGATGCCAACGCTAATAAAGCCAACACCTGAATTCTTATTCTAGTCATGTCATTGCGTTTATCTATGAATAATAATAGTTCTCTATTTCTGCAGTTTCTTTATCGCTTTCAGTAGTTCCAGTTCACTACCCGGAGCATACCCGGTGTGTGAATAAACGATCTTTCCATCCGCATCCACCACGTATACCTGTGGAGTCAGGCTCACATTCATAGCCCGCATAAATTCCTGATTTTTATCATACAGCATGATAAAATCATCCCATCCGTGTCCTTCCGCCAATGCACGTGCTTTAGCCGTAGAACGGCTGTCATCTGTAGAAACAGCTACCACACGGAATTTGGCTTCTTCCAGCCAATCGGGCAATTGTTCATTAATAGCATCCAACTCACGAATACAAGGTTTGCAGGTTGTTGCCCAAAAAGAAATAATCATAGGTGTTTTGTGATTAACCAGGGAGGCGGTGTTAACTTGTGCTCCTTTAGTATCTTCGACCTTGACTGATGGAATCTGTGCCATGGCACAGGTTAGAAAAGCAAACAACAGGGTAATGCAGACAATTAATGCTCTCATAAATTCTTATATATTTGTTATGTTAATAATTTGATTCTTATCTGATGTATTCCATCTTACAACCAAATAGTCTGAATTTTTGCATTTGTATCAGACCGTCCTTATACATATCACCAATCAGATTGGCATTCTCAAATGTGATTGTGCTAGTTTCAGCATCATACTCTCCTCGATACACGTCGGAAGTACTTCCGTCCAAAGCCAGTCTCCTGAATCGAATGGTGTACGGGCCATAAGAAGCGACATCTTCATCCGGCACAAGAGATATGTAAGTTTTCTGTGTTGCCGAATCATATTCATAATGTAACCGCCAGCTGAATTCCCACTCAATATCGTTATCCGGATCAAATCCGTTTTTATTCGAACAAACCAAATAGTGCCCATATGCTTCCGTACCTTCTTCCGCAGTATTTACCTTCACGGAAAATCCCACCGGCGCATTAGTAACTTGGTTAGTAGAAGCCGTTCCGGTAAACACCCAGGTTCCCAAAAGCGTCTCATATAAACTGGAATCATTGTCTTTGATAGTCACTGCCAACCGCTTATTCTCACCGATAGAGGCTCCTTTCACATCGGCTATTTCAATATCAAAAGAACGGTCGTCATTGACAAGCTTGTCATCAACGGTTTTAAATTCAAAATTTATAGTTTCTTGTCCGGCAGGGATAAGCAATGTTTTTGTTGTAACAATATAGTTTTCGTCCTCTTTTGCTGTATGATCAATTAATTCGAATGTCACGCGGATAGTTCCGGTATGTTCGCCTGTCACTACAACGGGCACAGTGCATAAACCGGCAGACTCCTTCACCGTCATTACTGTCTCCTGTAAGTTTACCGTAGCCGCTCCGGAATTAAACTGTTCCTCATCGTCCGAACAGGCAGTGGTCAGGACGGTGCACAGAAGAAGGGTGTATATTTTCAGATAGTTCATTTTACTCAAGTGTTTGATGATTTACATTATTCATTTATTAATATCCCGGATTCTGCTGACCTGCCAATTGAGGGTTGGCATCCATTTCCGTTTTTGGAATAGGCCAAAGCATTCGCTGGTCATCAACGGGCTTATCCAGTCCGTCAGTACTTGCCTGTCCCGGAAAAAGCACTAATCCTTTACTTTGCGGTTTTCCGCGTTTCACACCTTTTCCCCAGCGTTTCAGGTCCATCAGGCGGTAGCCTTCACCTACAAGTTCCCGCTCCCGTTCATTCATAACCTCATTTAACAAAGCTTCCTTATCGTAGGTTGCATTGGTGAATCCTTCAATTCGCGCTTTCTTTAATGCATTCAAGGTATTGTTGCCTTTTTCCACAGAAGTTGCACTCCCGATTCTGGCATTAGCCTCCGTGGCAACCAGATACATTTCTGCAATACGGAATGGTTTCGGCTGATTCAAATAGCGTGTTTCATTCCCTAATGCATTGTAATATTCATTACCCGGATATTTATTAAAGAAATAGATATCCGCAGCATTACCGGACGATACGGTTAAGTGATACTTTCCGAAATAAGTAGTCAGCCGGACATCCTTCTCATTGTATAAGTCAATCAATGTTTGTGTTGGAATATAATCTTTCTTGGTAGTCGGATAACCGATAAAAACAGTTCCCAAGGGTACGCCGGCATCGTCGGCACTAGTCATCGCAATCTGCCAGATAGTTTCCGTTCCCTTGTCATTCTTCCATACGCTTTCAAAATCTGTTGCTGTGTTCGATAATGGATATCTGTTCGAATTAATCAGGTCACCTGCATATTTGGCAGCATTTTCATAGTCATCCATTTGCAGAGCAACACGCGCTTTCAAGGCAGTCACTACATCTACTGTGATATAATTTCCACAGTTCTTGGGAGCAGTATTGACCGTCACGTATGCGCCATTGATATATCTGTCATAATCAGCAATGCCATTTTTGGCTGTTTCTATACGCACCTCGGCTTCTTCAAGGTCCTCCAATATCTGTTTATAGGTATCTTCCAGTGAGGATCGTCCCGGATACTGGGTAGCAGCAAGCTGGGGTTCATATTTCACCTGAAGAGGCAGTCCCGGAGTGTTTGCTGCGGTAGCTACATCGTAATCGCGGCAAAATAAGGTAGCCAGATAAAAGTAGCAGTATGCTCTTGTAAAATAAGCTTCCCCCTCATATACATTAATCTGCTGTTTTTGGATTTCCGTCAACTCTATCTCCGGATTTTCATCGATCTTGCCTACCCCGTCAATAAAGAAGTTGGCACGTCCGATGGCAGCATAGCAATTTGCCCAGATTGTTTCTACGGTAGAGTTGGTGCTCTCGAAAGTCCAACGGTGCAACTCACCATATTTATTAGAAAAATCCGCTACTGCATTAAAAGCATCCGCCTGAACTTCCGGAGCCAGTACATAGCTTCCTCCCGTCAGTCCTAAATATACGGAATAGATACCGGCACGCGCTTCTTCAAAACCGACTATGGTTGTTAATGCTTCCTCTGCCGGAATAGCATCGTAAGGCATTTTATCCATATCACAGGAAGTCATTCCAAATGTCAGTACAGTCAATACTATCATAGATATTTTCTTCATATTCACCATTCTTTATATTGTTAGAAAGTTAGTTCGACCCCGAAAGAATATTGCTTGGTATTGGGATAGTTACCCAGCTGGATATTACTGTCCACTTCCGGGGCATATCCTTTATATTTAGTTACCGTGAGTAAGTTACGTCCCACAAAATAGACTCTGGCATTACTGATTACCCCTGTTTTCTGAATCAGTTTGGCAGGGAAAGTATACCCGACAGTCAGGTTTTTCATACGCATGAATGAAGCATTCTCCAGCAAATGCGTATCAAACTGCATCGGGGAGTCGGGAGTAGAAATTCGGGTTACATCTCCCGGTTTTTGCCACATGGTAAGCATTTCTACCGTCTGATTGTCCGAGCCTGCGAAAGTGGGGTTCTCTGTGAAAAAGCGTTCATTATTCAACATATACTGGCCGAGCATAAAGGAGAAATCGGCACTGACGGAAATTCCTTTCCATCCGAACTGGGTACCAAAACCACCGGACCATGGAGCATAGCGTTGCTTACCTACAAAAACGGCATCTTCTTCCGAATAACTTTTCGTCAGATTTCCATTTTTATCATACCACGTATTATATCCGTCACGCGGATCAACCCCTGCCCATCTTACATAGTAGTATTCTCCCCAAGGTTTGCCAACTTTCATTTTCAAACCGGTATCAGGTAAGGTATATTCATCCAGTCCGTTAAACAGTTTGGTTATTTCATTCTTATTATAATTCAGATTTCCGGAAACACTCCATGAGAAGTCTCTCATTTTTAGAATATCCACCCCCAATGTAATATCAAAACCGCGGTTGCGCATACTTGCTACATTTTCTACACTACTGCCATGTCCGGTAGTATACGACAGCGGATAACCCATCAGCATATCGTCCGTCTGACGGTTATAAAACTCCAATTCTACTGAAAAGCGGTCAAAGACTTTGGTACTGATTCCTATATTCAATGTCTTCATGCTTTCCCATGTCAGATTATCATTGCCGACGGTAGAAGGAGCAATTCCCGGTTGCCCGTTATACAGCAAACCGGAGCCGACCAATGCCAACGCATTATAGGCACTGATACCGGAATTACCTGTTGTTCCATAGCTCACCTTCAACTGCAGACTGTTCAACCATGAAACGTCCTGCAGGAAATTTTCTTTTCTCATATCCCACATGGCTCCCATCGAATAAAAGTTTGCCCACTGGTTATTTTTAGCAAACAACGAAGAACCGTCTCGCCGTGCTGCCAGATCGATGTAGTAGCGGTCAGCGAAACTGTAGCTGATTGTACCGAAATAAGAATTGAAAACCTTGTCATACATAGTATGTAACGGCACTTCTGACTCTGCCCCTGCTGCCATTAGCATCATTCGTGTGTCTACCATTTTTTTAGAAGTTGCCGAGAAATTCTCATTCTTTGTGATAATGGACTCCTGCCCAGCCAATACAGTAAAATGATGTTTACCAGACAGGCTGAACTTATATTCCGCTGTATTGGTGAACGTAAAGGAATAATAACGTTCAAACGACTCGGATGCCACTCCTGCCCCTTCAAACGGTCCTTCCGGATAGGCTTTATGTGAGTTACGATAATCAAAAGCATCGACTGCCTGTGAGGTACGAATGTTCAAGCCTTTTATCGGATTTATATTAAAGAAGGTATTGCCATTGATACGCACCGTACTCCGGTTGTTGGGTTGAAGTTCTGCCAGATAATACGGACTATAATATCCCATATCGTTTAAATAATCCAGACGTTTGCCATAACCAGTGAAATTACCTTCTTCGTCGGTCAATATCTCGTTCATCGTCTGGTCGGGACGATAAATACGTGCGGCATACGCTTTGTTATAAACGCTGTTGGCTTCCGTTCCAAAGGTTGTCGTATTATATTTCTGATAGGAAAGGTTCACATTAATCCCGGCTTTCAGCCAGTCGGTCACCTTTACTTCTACATTACTGCGTAAAGTCTCGCGACGCAATGAGGAGTCGTCCATAATTCCCTCCGTGTCATAGTGTCCAAATGAGATATAGTAGTTGATACCTTCGGAACCACCAACCACATTTACATCGTACTGTTGGGTGGGAGCTGCATCTCCGAAGAATACATCCGCCCAGTCGGTAGATATACCATTATCTATATAGAACTTCTTCCGTTTTTGAAATGTAGTGTCGTATGCTTTTCCCGGATCTAGCATTTCCTGCAGGTTAAGCCATTGTTCAGTGTTCATCATCTCTATATTATCTCCTGTCATTTTCGACCAGCCATATTGTGCATTGATGCTAACGCGGGCTTTCTGTCCCATTTTTCCTTTCTTACTAGTCATTATCACGACTCCGTTAGCAGCACGGGAGCCATATATAGCTGTTGAGGAAGCATCTTTCAATACCGTCATGCTTTCGATGTCGTTTGGATTCAATGCTGTAAATGCTCCGGAAGAAATGGGTGAACCGTCGAGAATAAAAAGAGGTTCTGTATTTGAATTGATCGAACTAACTCCACGCAATCGCATTACAACACTTCCACTTGGTTCTCCACTGGGAGTAAACACCTGTAAACCGGCAACTTGACCTTGTAATGCATCTCCGGCATTAGCCACAGGCCTGTTGGCTATCTTACTGTTATTTACTGTTGTCACCGAGCCGACTACCGAACCTAGCTTCTTGGCAGAACCGTAGCCAACTACAACAACTTCATCCATCAATTGTGTATCAGATTTTAAAATAACTCTAACAGTCGGCTGAACAGGAACCGACTCCGTTTTCATACCTATATATGAGATTTGCAATATTTTTGCAGAATTTGGCACATTCAATAGTGTGAAATGCCCGTCTATGTCTGTTATTGTACCTAAGTTAGTGCCCTTTACGACAATTGAAGCCCCTACAACAGGTTGTTTGTCATCATCGGAAATCACCGTTCCCGTGACTTTCTGCGTTTGAGCTGTTATCAGCCCGATACCTATAAAAAGGTACCCAAATAGCAGCGCTAATTTTTTCTTCATAAATCTCTTTTTAAATTATTAAATAGCCCTAAAACAATTAAACTCACTTTTCACACTTCGATAAGTTCTATCAGAACTTAATTACGATTCATTGCTTTTGTTGTGTTTTTGCATCAAATATGTCATCTAGGGAGGAAATGTTGCTTGATTTTACTTTTTCGATCAATCCATATAACGATTTCACAAAAAAAATATGTCTTTTCGTTGTTTTTTGCAAAAAGAATATATACTTTTGTTCCATTATATAATACCAAATAGGAATTGTTAATAAATAGAATCTGAAAAAGATTGATAATTTTTATTTTAATAACTATATATTTATTTTAATATAAATAGAGTATAAAAAATCACCAAGTTCTGATAGAACTTGGTGATTTTTCTTTTAATGAAGCAATCTATAGCCATTTTACCTCAATTAGCTTCCTATTAAACCTTTCATCAACATTATAATTAAATTTCAAATTTACCTTAAACATAAAATAAAATCAAAATTATAAAAGAGTCTCGTTTAAACTATGTTAAATAGCTATTATCTGAAAATTCTTCATATATGACACTCGGTATGTTTCTTTATACAGATAAAAACACTCAAATACATAGTGATACAATTTCTTTACATTGAAAAAGATTAGATTATTTCATGATTTCATTTTTTTGAGATATTTACTATAGTTTTATCTCTTGATTTTAAGGAGCGCCTCGTTGCTTTAAAACCAACGGGGTGTTCCTCGGTGTGTAATGGGTCGTTCCTTTTAAAGGAACGACCCGTTGGTTTTAAACCAAAAAACACTTATGTAACCATCTGAAAACCAAATTATTACACAAGCAATCTATCGTACTTTTCTTTTATAAGAAATTTCTCAACACAATAATGCAAATACCAATACTAAAAGCAGCACTCTTCTGATAAATATTTTACAAATCAAATCTAAAAAACAATGGTTACAGTTACTTTCCAAATTAAGCCCTATCTAGCGGCTTACATGTACGTGCGTTATAAAAATCACCTCGATGTACCTCCAGACCGCTTTTCTTCCTCCCTTTCCGCTATCCATCTTCTCGACACCCAGCCTATCTACCACTTCCTCCACCAACTTTCCATCCCACACCCTCCCAATGCCTCATGGCACGAAACCGGAAATATCACCTTCACTCTCCCCCACCCTAGAAACGGCAAAAATCCAAATGTATATAATTATATAGGTCATGACAGTGCACTTATCATTGAAAAAGCAATGGAAGTAGAAATGAAGGCCGAACTTTATGAATTTCTCCTGGAAAATAAATACTGCCACGGCATCATGTTCAAAAAATCAATGGAAACTTTTGTCGCACATTATAATATGGTAGAGTTAGTGGAAGAAGAAAGTTTGATGAGGGCGTTTCAGAGGTGGAGAAAGATGGTGAAGGAGGAGAAAAACATGTGATTATATTATAGGTGTCACATAAAATGAGACACCATACTTTTATTTTTGCACCAAACTTCATTAATAATCAGAACAAAAGTATTATGGCAATAAAGAGAGTATCAAATGAGTTTATGGATAATCTCCTTAACGATGTAGTTTGGAAAGAACTTTTCAATAATCAAGTTATATAAATATCAATTAAATCAAAATTATGATACAGTAAATGAGGCTATCTTTTACTACTTTTGTATTAACAAAATATTTAAAACATGGAATTGAATGATCTTTTAATGGAAATAAGCAAGATTTGTCTTATTGAGCAAGAGCGAATGAAGCACAAACAGCGAAAAGGTGATTGTTTTAACATTTTCAACACTCTTGGATTACGGTCTAACGAAGTTAGATTGCATTCCGCATTTCTTGCAGAATTGCTGAATCCTAACGGAAATCATGGCCTAAAGGATGCTATGCTTAAAGAATTTCTTGTAGCCATTGGCTTAAAACGAGATTATATATCCAAGTGCAATACCGGCATAGTTGAACGAGATATTGGTAGGCGGACGGAAACTACCGGTGGACGTATCGATATAATCTTGGAAGATGGTGAACATGCAATTATTATTGAGAATAAAATATATGCTACGGATCAGCACCATCAATTACTGCGATACAATAACTATGGTAAACAACGTTTTCCAAAAGGCTTTAAGTTGATTTATCTTACCCTTGATGGTCGTGAGGCAAGTAAAGATTCATTAGGAGATAATGAGATTGACTATCACTGTATCTCGTACAAAGAACATATCCTAAATTGGCTATCAACATGTGCAATGTTGGCATACGACAAACCTCTGGTGCGAGAGATAATTTCCCAATATATAACACTTATTAAACAACTCACAGGACAAGATATGAATAAAGATAGTAGTGATAAAATTGTAGATTTAGCCATCAATAACATGGAAGCAGTAGTTGCCTTGATGGATAACAGAGCTGAAATAAGTAGCAAATTAAGAACAGAATTCATTTTTAAACCGTTAAACGAATTCGCAGTTAAAATGGGGATGGAATTTAAGTCCATCAAAGAAGGAAACGAAGGTCCGGCTCTAAAATTCAGGATGCCTCAATGGTCCCATTACATAGTCATTACAAGAGATGACGGAAGAGATTCGGATTGGAAGAACCTCTATATCGGTATTTCACAAAGTTCACTGCCGGGGACCAAGGATTTACCAATACAGCAATTATCATGTCTTTCAGAATGTGGCAATACATACTGGCCTTATGGATGGGAATGGATTCCATACACCGATTGGCACTCCACCAGTAGCTACTTACCAATACGTACAGGGGAGGTTTCAAATTGGATTATCTCCAAAATCAAAAAGATCATAGAAGAGATAGAAGATAAAGGTTTGCCTATGTAACAATCCGAGAAACAATAATTCATGTCACTCATACAAAAATATATTTGGGTCATAGAAACCATTTACCGTGCCCGTCAAATCTCATTAAGAGAACTTAGTGAGAAATGGATGGACACGGGAATGAGTGGCGGATCGCCTATATCACGCCAAACATTCGACCGCTGGAAAACAGGTATTTTAGATATATTTGGGATAATTATCGATTGTAATCTGAAAGCGGGTTACAAATACTTCATATACAATCCTGAAGTGTTGAGGGAAGGCGAACTAAACAAATGGTTGCTCGATTCATTCTCCACTATCAATACCCTATCACAAAGTATTGCATTAAAAAACAGAATTCTCGTAGAAGAAATCCCTTCAAGTAAAAATTTCTTAAAGGACATAATCGGAGCTATGCAAAATAATAAGATAATAGAGCTGACTTACAGAGGCTTCCAGCGGCATTATGCCTGCACCTTTCCTATCGAGCCTTATTGTCTGAAGATGTTCCAGAAACGATGGTATATGTTGGCCCATAGTATCAATGATGATGAGATACGACTGTACGCTATGGACAGAATAGAGAACGCCAGTGTGACCGATACACGTTTCACTTTGCCAGAGGACTTTGATGCTAAATCCTATTTCGCTTCTTTCTTTGGAATTGTGCTTGATAAGGATATTAAGGAAGAAAGAATCGTGTTACGTGCTGACAGATATCACCAGCATTATCTTCGCACACTTCCACTCCACCCCTCACAACGGGAAATATACACTTCTGATGAATATGCAGATTTCGAATTGCATCTCCGACCGACATACGACTTCTGTATGGAGTTACTAAAAGTTGGTGCAATGATCGAAGTATTAGAACCACAATCACTTCGTCATCAACTTCATGACTGTATTAAAGATATGTGGGAAATATATGAAAACGATTAATGAAAGTCATTTAAGTGTTGATAGTTAGTACTAAAGACTGCGTTTTATCTTATAAAATAAATAATTATGAAAGTATACACTCACTTCTATCCAATGGATGAGAACACTGCCATAGGTTTTCGATGGAGGACATTGTTGCAATATAGTAATTCATGGGAGGTTATCGGATCAGTGGTAATGAAAAATCCAGGTGGTGCCAAATTTAAATACTCCACCCACCAAGCAATTGATGATGCCGAAACGTTAAGACAACTCCAACACTTTGACGAAAGCAAAGACGAATGGTATGAATTTGGTAGTGACACCACAATTGACTGTGTAGGTGATCTCTTCGCTTTCTACTATGATCTACCAAGACGTGAAAATTTGAACGGTGTGATACAAATTTTCAATCTCTTCTATATCAAAGAAACAGATCTAAGTAAGGCTTTGGTACATTCAGAAACAACCAGCAATACATTTCGTTTTGCCGATGAAGAAAATATGACCAATTACGACATAGAACACCTTGTTCCCCCAGTCTACCTTGGCTTTGGAAATTTGGCTTGGCATAAAAGATATAGCAAAAAGGCTGAACTGTTTTTCAATGCCGCCATTAATAAGTGTGGAATGAAATATCTTGACCCTATATTCCAACGCAATAATTTTACACATCCACTTTATCTCATGCGTTATGCAAAGAATAATTCCAAGTATATAAAGTATCGGATGAAGTTCAAACAGAACACGTTGGCACCAACAGGTGTGGAAAATGCTATCTTTGACGCAAGATCAACCCCAAGTAAACATATACCTAATATGGAAAGAGCTATAAGGCAAGAACAGCGACAAAAGATTGCAGATGAAGTTTTCGACTATTTGAAAAATCAGAAAGGGTATCAGGTGGTAGCAATAAAAGGTAAGAATGGTATTTCACTGTGTAATGGTGCTGTACTGCTTGTTATTAATAGTAACAAAAATGAAGCCGTACATCTATTTGTTAACCGTGAGACCAACGGCATGAGTAAAGAAAGCATGGAATCTTTTTTCAACAAGATGGAAAATTCGTTTGGATTCCAGCGAGCATATGATATACAAAAATACGAGAATCGAATGCATCTTTCATTTGCAAAATTGACAAGCAAAAAACCACTTGAGAAGATAGAACAAATAACATCATTTATAGAAACGTCATTATCAAATGAAAAATAAATATCTTTTTCTCGATTTTGACGGTGTACTCAATTCAAATAAGAATTATCGAACATTACAGATGTTGGGTGTACCTACACGAGATGAATATGGCACTATCTTTGATTCCAAATGTGTAGAATGTTTGCGTGACATTATAGATACAATCGAAATAAAAATTGTGATTACCTCATCTTGGCGTTTCATATATGATATGAATATGTTATGCGGTATGTGGAGAGTAAGAGAGCTTCCCGGATATATATGGCATGACTCCTACAAACCTACTTCTTGATCCAGCAGAAGAGTACATCAAAGGAAAAGAAATTGATTACTGGTTTAAAAGAACAGGATGCTACTGCGAGGAGAGCAAATACGCAATTCTGGATGACGAACAATCATTTCTTTCTCACCAGCAATCACATTTAGTATTAACTAATCCGGAAACTGGTATTATCAAAAACGATGTGAATAAAATTCTGGAAATTCTCCTCTAACGTACCATCTCATCTGTAAACAGCTGTAGATTATTTGTCTATAGATATATAAAAGAAAGAAGCATACATCCCTATCAGAATACGTATGCTTCTTTCCTTTTAACCAATCTTCTCTGATATCAAATATGAAGAATTCATCTTTGATTTATCGAAATTGGTAGAGTACTTCGTATTGAATGCTTTCGCAATCACATCTAAATACTTAGTTTGTCCCAATGGATTAGAAGTACTAGGAGTGGATAATTCAATAAACATTCCTTTTACAAGTTGTTTACCTACACCCCAATTCCAATTGTTTTTAGCTGAAATTTTCCAAAGTGCCATAATTAAACATTTTAATCGGTGAGAACTATTTCTCAATACAAAAGTAGTGTCTGGCTGTCTCATTTTACGATACACCTTTTAAAAAAAAACGATACTTTTGCTGTAGGCTTTGACATTTTGAGAAGATATATTTGTAGAGAATCTACAGAAAACATTTATATTAAATTATATAACCGATCTTTGATCCCCTAAATATTCTTTTATTAATTCAAGATATACGAAAATATTTATGGTTGTATATAAATTACACAACAAACTGTTTTACAATAAACATTAATAAATAATTTTAATATTAGGTTTTTCAATATGCCTTAATATTCATATATTTGCAACATTAATAATCAAAACTAGAAATCATGAATATTGATTGGGTACAAATAAAGCAAAAGATTGCAGGATATTGCACTAAAGCCTTTTTAGAGAACCATATAGTTGCTTCAAGAGAGGCAATTGATGAAGCTGTTAATATATTCAACAATTTTATATCTTTAAAATGTAACTATGCTTTACTAAATGGACTAAGCAGAGAAATTATGCCTGCATTGCAGACTTCTTGTATTTCTAATGTTGGAGATTTACCTGCATTAAAGTCACTACTCAACTGTTTTGATCCCTTTTTAAAGAAAATTTTGGTATTATCTGGTAAGTTTTCATATACTGAAGTACAATTTGACACATTTATGCCCTTATTTAAGAAAACAAATATCACACCTAACTTTGTTTTAACCAATCCTCGTATTGAGGAATCAACTTTATCCTTATTTCTGGGAGATTCAGAAGGAACTTATTTATTTGCTATAACATATTTATCTAGGAATCAAGTCCATAATTCTCCAGATTGGGATGATAGTGATATAACTTTTCGTCTAAAGAATTGTTTATCATTGTATATTTTCATTATCCTTAAGTTAAAGGAAAAGCTATTGACCAATTATCCCAGTCTTAACAGTTCTACATATTATACTTTTACAAACAACAAGGAAGGACGTTTGTTATATGATTTCATTAGTTTTGGGAGTTCCTCTAATGTAATAAAAAATCAAATTGTAAACTCATTTATATTACATTTACTACAAAACAAAAAAAAACTATCATTAATTAAGCTTCAAGAGCACATTGATAATTTTTCACAAAAGACACTTTCTGAAAGTTCTTGTAAGCGTCTTATTGAGAAGCTTATTAATAACAAAAAAATTGTTTATACAAATAATACAAAACAAGAAGTTACATTATCATCAGAAGAACGAGAGCGACTTGACTCTATAGCAGAAAATTTTAATGAGAATCTAAAATTGTTTCATGCGGAAACAGATGAATTACTAAACAGTTATTCATTAGAGAGTCATAAGAGGGAAATTATCGACAAACTAGGACTATTTTTTGAAGAAAATTTCACCCTTGATATTGATGAAGCAACTGATACGCTTTCTTCAAACACATCGCTAAAAAACTATCAAAATTTTATTTCATATTTATCCTCTTTGGGCAAAACTCAAGAAGATTCAGAGAAATTTTTTAAAGAATTGGTAGAAGTATGTAAAGCCAATGATGTCATAATACGTCTCAGTATAGGTAAGGTATTTAGCAAGATATCAAACCCTGACCTGTTTGACAATTATATTAGACAAGAATCCCGAGTCGCATATTTAGATACGCAAATTTTATTATATGCACTATGTATCAATGAAAACTATCCTCCATACGATAATGTTCATTACAAAATAGCAACTAATCTAATCGAGTTGCCTAAAAGTAATGAGTTTATAGAATTAGTTGTTTCAGATCATTATCTAAGTGAAGTGACACATCAACTAAAGCAAGCATTACTTTTGATTCCATTTACCACAAATCCTTTATTTTCCCGAATACAAATCTCTACTAACGTGTTTTTTAAACACTATTTTTATCTTCATGAAAACAATCTACTACCTCAAGATATTGAGACTTTTGCAGACTATATGGAAGATAATTTTAAATTAAAAGAGGAAGATGCATACGAACATGATTTCCATAGAATTGCATATGGAATAATTGAATATAAGTTAGAGTACGAACTAGGTATAAGAATAGAAGATATTCCCTCATATGATAACACAATCATAGAAAGTACACAAAGCCTATTCGAAAGTGTAATAAATAATGAACACCTCGATGATAAGCCTTACAAAGCATTAAAGAATGATTCTTTAATGGGGTGTCACTTATTTAATAATCGAGTACATGAAATTGAACCCTTCTTTTTAACATGGGATAAGAGTTTTGTGTTTTTTCGTAGAAAATACTTAGAAAAATACAAAAGAGGTATGAGCTTGTGTTGGCATTTATTTAGTCCAGCAAAATTTTTGAATCATATAGACCTAATAAATTTTAAGGTTAATGTAGATACTTTATCTGATGACCTGATATCTGTAATAGAAAGCGTTAACTTTAAAGACAGAACTCATTCAGTCGTTGATGTTGTTAATAAATTCCTAGATATAAAAAATATAAATAAGAATCAAAGAACAAGATATATTGAATTAACAAAACAGATTTTCAAAGATGAAGAGTTTCCAAATACTGTTGAAATAATTAGTGCAGAAAATGAAATTGCAGTAAAACGATTTTCGACTATTCTAGATGAAATTTCTAATTACTATAGAGATAAAGGTGAGGCATTTATTTCAATGTATCGTCTAATGTTATTGCAAGAGAAGTATTTTCAAAAAATAATAACAATAATAAAAGAATATGTCAATTCTGATAAAGAGATGGAAGTCGCTCCTTTATTGGAAAAAATAAACAAAAATATAGAAGAATTTAAAAACAAGCAATTAGAAAATACCCAAGAGCCTGAAAATAAATAGAACTAACTACAATTTTGCGCAGATATACTATCAAAAAAGTACAAATAAACAACAGAATTCAGTTTATTTATGTCTGAATTCTGTTTAAGACATGAATATAAATCAATATATTCCCCAATAAGATACCATTGCTTCTTTTGACTTAGACAATCACTTCACCTTAAAATAAAGTATCAAAAATATTCTCTAAATAAAATAACGAATAGCTGAAATACTTATCATTTTTCAAGTTGATTATACTATCCGATCTGTATTAATTTTAAGTTGATTATAAAAATAATGATAATTTTTATACACTCTAACAGACGCTTTAGATGTTGTAATATCATGATATTCTTTTAACTTTAATGGAATAAGATACATTGCATTATTAATTTTCTTTGTTGTAGGACAAATTTCTATATTAGGAATCTTATTAGTATCAATAAAACCTCGATTTATAGTATTCTTTAATTGTAAAACATTATCATCCCAATAGCGTTTTGCTGTTTCACTTTTAGGAAAAACTATCCTATCTATATAAGCATCCTTCCACGATTGATACTCATTTTCAAGCTTATCAAAAAGAGTATTATTAATTATAGTAAAATCCAAATCACTTTTATCTGAGAATTTTTTACCATAACAAGGAGGAGGACTGACAGAAAATCCTGTTTTTGCACTCCCAATAAGTTTTATAGACTCACCTTCTATATCCAAAGAATCTGATAGATATTGAATAATTTGTTCAAATAACAATGGTTTATCCCGAAAGAGATAAGGAATGTTTTTTATAATAACATGAGTTATTAATGATTTTTGTTCAATACCTTCCAAAGAGGTATAGCATTTTTTAAATATTTCAGGAGAAGTATATGTAGAATTTATTTCCATACATACCTTTGAGATATTCAGATACTTTTTGATATTCATATTATTAATATTTTTGATTTCGAATGTTTATCGTATAAATATAGTATATGTTGTACTCTTTTATTTATTTGTAATAGGCGATTAAAGTTGTAAGATAATGGCTCAGGATATTTTAACCGTGCTATTATCTCTGCACAAGTTCGATTATCTATGTGGTCAGATTTTGTAAGATCAAATTTTTCCAATATTGCATCTAATGATTGATATTTTGTTCCATAATAGGCTATATTTAAGTAAATAAGGGCTATTCTTTTTTTATTGATAATACGTTTAAGTAGAATTGCTAAAATAATTTCTTTTATTTTCCTATTTAAAGTATATCTATAATCGTTGGTAACAACCCTTACCAGTTGTTGTTCTATTGTACTTGCTCCTTCTTTTTTGCCATTTATTAATAGTTTAAAGCACGCTCTAATAATTGCAATTATATCAAAACCTATATGATACTTATACCTATGATCTTCAGCTACAATAAGAAAACTTATTAGTCTTTCCGCTGACTCTTCTTCAATAAAACACTCAATCTTGCTATTCTCCTTGGGTAATGTTTCTTGCAATAGTCTCCAATCTTTTCTAAGTTGAGCAATTAATTTCATATGTAACAAGTGTTTCTGCAAATAAATGAACTATTATAACTCAATATTGGAATAACAATCAATCAACATTCTCTTCTTCTTCAAAATACTTTTCGTCAACAAGATAATAATTGGCGATTTTAGGAGTAATGCCAATATTATTTTTAATCAGAAGATCAATAAGTTTATCTCCATTAATAAGGGTAAGAGGTGCTGCCCCTTTTTCAATAGCTGCCTCCTTTGCTCCTTTTGCAAAGTCCGATAATGTTATTATAGTACCTTGGAATGCATCAAAACGATGAAGAGAACCACGAAGAGCATCCAAGATTGGACGAGTTACATTTGAGGTAATGTTACGTTTAACTTGAATAACTTCTTTTACCGTAGTAATTCCATTTTGGCTGATTCCAGTAACATCAACCCCTTTATCATTTGTAGGAGTTGTTACAGTAACGTCATCGTACCCCATCGCTACAAGAAGATCCTTTATTATATTCTCAAATCTATAAGGAGTAGTCTCTTCAAGATACTTTTTTAATAAATGTCTTTGTTCCTTATTAAACGACTCGACTGTCTTTATTAACTGTGTCTCCTTATTTATGGTAGAATCTGGATTAGATTGCTCTACAAATTGAAGATAATCCAACCCCTTATTCGTTATATAATAAGTATTCCCTTCACGTTTTACATATTTTCGATCAAGCAAATTTACAAGTCTTCGTCGCAAATAGTCTTTACAAACAGAATCTTGTTTTATATTTGAGTTGTATTTTATAAATTCCTTCCATTCATCCAACAAATCAGCACGTTTACCATTACCAATCAAAGATAATTGACGAAGAACTTGGATCACTCCTTCTTCAATATCTATTCTCCTTACGACTTCATTAGTTAAACTAGAAATAAAAACTTTTCCATCTTCCGTTAATTGATAAATACCATCACTCTCTGAAATAAGATTATAACCAGAAATAAGAAATTGACAACCGCGAGTCCAACGAGGATTCACCGTTTTATTACTTTCTTGCCAAATCTTATTAGCAATCTCCCTATCTCTCCCAGATAATCGTTTATCGATCCACTCATCAGGATTAGTCCAGTCCACAGTATTTTGCGGTGTTCCTCGCAACCCCCAAACTGTGTTCCACATATTTTTAAAATCGGCGACAGGCATGCCTGCAATTATCTCCAACAGTGTAATTGTAGTACTGTAATCTGGATACAATGGAATTTTTATCATAATATTATTCAGTGTTTATATGTTTAATCAATAAAGTAAAGTTTCTATCTAAATCTAGCTATGAGCAGCAATTACCTGAGATATTTTTTCAATAACCTTTTTGTATTCATTATCTGATTTATCGGCAGGTAATTCAAAGATAAAACTATCAGTTGCTCGCAAACTAAAGGCATTACCTTCTATTACCTCCAATTTCCATTGTTGCTCAATATATGTTTGAGTTGGGTAATAAAGAACAAAAAATAAAATACGACTATTGGATTTAGAAGCCAAATAATCTCTTAATAAGGCCAAGCGTTTATACTTGCGCCCGTCAGGACGTGGATAATAGTTTGTGAAACATTGCTCCGAGATAGGACTGGATAATGTGTGTTTTTTAAATTCAAGAATGCAAACCGCTTTATTATCTTCATTCAAAAGTAGAAGGTCTGCATCACCCGGATATAAACTATCTGTCTTAGACAAACTGCATTCTAACCTTGAGGTACCATAAATAAGTCCTTTGGAACCTATTGAAACTGGACCTCCGGAATGAGACTTTATCAGCTCTTTAAATTCTGACAAGCTATATTTTTGAGGAGAAAAGCTATAATGCCCTTCCTTGAAGAATAAAGAGACAATTAGCAACTCATTTCTGTCGTTGGACCAATCCAAATCATCATGAAACACAATAAATTGAATTTGCATATCATATTCTGTTGCGAACCGTCCTAGTCTGCATAGATAATCTTTACCAAATTCTTTTTCCATTTCAAAGTCCAACTTACCGATAAATTCATCATAAGTATAGTTAGGCAATAGTATTCTTTTAATCCAGACATAAGGAGAAATTTGATTAATCGCCCAATCAACGAAGAAATCGAAAGTCAAACCAAACGTATTAGACTTGGATAATATATCATTAGACAGCCAAGCCTCCGGTGAGCCACTCATTATATTTGTTTTAGCTAGACAAGCCCTATTGTCGCAACGTGCTAAAAATGTTTTCTGTAACATAAGCGTAGTTATCTTTATATTCAAAGTTTCAAAAATCAGACAAAGATAATCAAATCGAATATATACTCTTCGAAATATGAAATGAAAAAGATTCATTCATACCATTATTTCATATAATAAATTTGGGAGATAATCCTATTATTTCTACTTTTGACAGAAAATGACAATTTAAATATTTAATATGCAAACCATGGGTTCTACATCCAAAGATATAAAAGAGAAAGATAAACGATTGTTAGAAGGAGTCATACAAAAAAAGAAAAAACAGCAGAAAGGCATTAAACCTTTTGTAAACAAAGTCATTCAGGGCGACTGTCTGAACATATTGCCATCCATTCCTGATAAATCCATAGATATGATACTTTGTGATTTACCGTATGGTACCACACAAAATAAATGGGATTCCGTGATTGATTTGCAGGCTCTTTGGGCTGAATACGAACGTATTATTAAAGATAATGGGGCAATCGTTTTAACTGCACAAGGTATTTTTACAGCCAAATTGATTTTAAGCAGGGAGAAATTATTCAAATACAAGATTACCTGGATCAAGTCAAAACCGACCAACTTTTTAAATGCCAAAAAACAACCGCTTCGTAAGCACGAAGATATTTGTATTTTCTATAAAAAACAGCCGGTGTACAATCCGCAAATGACTAAAGGGGAAGCGTATGATAAGGGGATCAGAAAAGATCAATATACAGGAAGTTATGGAGAGTTCAAGCCACAGCATGTAAAAAGCGACGGTGAACGTTATCCCAATGATGTGGTATTCTTTGAGGAGGATCATGACGACTTTGTATATGTGAAAACGGCCGAATCGGAAGGCGAAGTTTATCATCCGACACAGAAGCCTGTTGAATTGGGTAGATATCTAATCAGAACATTCTCTAACCCGGGGGATATCATTCTGGATAATGCTTGCGGCAGCGGCAGCTTCCTGCTATCGGCCATTCTGGAAAACAGAAGTTTTATCGGAATAGAAAAAAATGAAGATGTATTATTGCACAGAATACAGCCTACTGACTATATCAAGATTTGTATGGATAGGATTTCAGAAACACTAAAAAGAGAAGAAGTGACTCCATCGACTCGCAAACTTTTCAAAAAACCAATCACAAAATATCACACCTTAAACTATTTAGAAACGGATGCCACAAATCAACTATAATGAAAGAAGTTGGGCCATTGATGTCATTAGCGAAATCAATCTTTACCTGGCTAACAAAAGTTGGCATGTAAAAAGTGCCGGAGGAGAGAATACAATCAGAAATGAAAAATCGAGTTTATTTCCGGATGTGCTTATCTTCAAAGACTCTGCTAAAAAGATAATTTTGCAGGGATGGGAACTCAAAATGCCTGATACCCCTATAACCGACACGGAATTAATAAATAACGCCAAGATAAAATCAGAGATACTGCACAATAATAGTTTTATTCTTTGGAATGTGACAAGCGCAGTTTTGTATGTTAAGAAAGGGAATACATATTCTATCTTGAAATCATGGAATAGTATCGACCTTCATTCGCGTTCAGAGGTGAAAGAAAATGAGAATCTTTGGAAAGATCTTCTACATACCATTCTGGAAGATTTAAATGATTATTTCGAGCATGGAGAAATAACTGAAAGTGGATCTTCCGAGATATTGGCAATTGATAAAATAATCGATATCGTTCTCGAAAATATAGATTCGACAGCAGAAAACATAAAAGAGAATATAAAAAGTAGTGCAGTACTCGATGCGCAAATAGATAATTGGTGGCTCTCTTCTGCAGCAGAATATGGATTTAGCTCGCAAGCCCCAAAAGACGCTAAGCATAAACTGCCCACTCTATCAAAGGTTATATTGACCGACTGGTTTTTCAAGATTATTTTTGGCAACATTATCAAACGGCATTTCAATGAGGCAAAGATTATTGAAACAATTACTTTCGATACAACTGTCAGTGAAGCCCTACAAATAATAGCCAACATCTCGGAGCACTGTAATTTTTGGAATATTTTTGGGAATAATATCGCTAATGAATTAGTATCTGATAATGCATGGAAGCAGCTAGTTCAATTAAATGTATTTCTTTCAAACCTTAATATTGAAGGGGTTGATATTCAAATCTTGCAAAACTTACTGCAATCGTCCATCGCCTATGCCAAAAGAAAAGTGGCCGGACAATTTGCGACTCCTCCTCAACTAGCCGATTTATTAACAAGGCTAACGATAGATAAAAAAGATGGAATTACCCTCGACCCTTGTTGTGGAACGGGAACTATTATTAAGCAGGCTTATTCTCTTAAAGAAGAATATGAAATTGGTCAAGAGCAAATTATTGAGAGTATCTGGGCTTCGGACAAACATTCATTTCCTATCCAGCTATCAACACTGACCTTATCCAATCCCGGCAATATTGGAAAAGTTCTGCATATCTTCAGGTCGGATGTAATTGAGTTGCACGCAGGACAAACTATTGTATTTAAAGATCCCAATAATGGAAATCAAGTAGAAAAGCAACTGCCTAAGGTAGATTATATCATATCTAATCTTCCTTTTATAAGAGAGAAAGAGATCAAAAAGCTCAATCCGAATATAAAGGAAATCAATAAATTAATCAAGGAACAGACTAAAGCGAAAAAGACACTAAGTAAAAAGAGTGATATATTTGCATATATTCCTTTCTACTTGTACGACATTATCTCAGACAATGGAAAAATTGGATTAATACTTTCTAATGCATGGCTTGGAACAGACTATGGAGAAATATTCTTAGAGTTAATTCAAAAATATTTCAATATTGACTGTGTTGTTATTTCCGGGAAAGGACGATGGTTCAATAATGCAAAGGTTGTCACCACATTATTAATAGCAACCAAGAGGGAGATTTCTGATCCGGTAAATTTAGACAGGAGAATTTCTTTCTGTACATTAAAAGAGAAACTTGAGAACATAGCAGATATTAAGAAATTAAGTAGTGAAATCATTCTTAATAAAGAGTCTGATTGGGTCAATATTCAATCTTATTCAATAAATGAAATCAAACAATTGGAAAATATCGGAATCCCATGGTCCGGATATTTTGCTAATTTGAATTGGTTGCCTACGATAGCCGAGAAGCTTATTGACTCTAAAAAGTTTTTCGATTTTATACGTGGAGAAAGAAGAGGTTGTAATCGTATGTTTTATCCTGCAAAAGGACACGGAATAGAAGATGAATATATTGAGCCTGTTCTAAAAAACTTAAAGAAAGCATCTTCATTCATTGCAACTAGTCAGACGCAGGCTTTCTGTTGTTCAAAAAGTATCGAAGAACTCGAAACTTTAAATCATACCGGGACTCTGAATTGGATAAGATCTTTTGAAAACCAAATGGATAAAACAAATAAGAAGCTATTACCTATAGCTTTACGTAAACCAAATATGTTTTGGTATGAAATGAGCACAAAAAACATGGCAGATTTTGTCGTTAATATTAATTTCGACAAAAGTTTATTTATAGCCATGCTTGATAAACGTTCTTTCTTCGATCAACGGATGATTGGCTTTTCAATAAAGGAACAGTACAAAGATGAAAACAAGATTTTCCTACTTGCATTACTGAATAATATTTTGAGTATGTTTTTCATTGAGAGTTTCGGATTTGGCAGGGGACTGGGAGCACTTGACCTTAGAGAAACTAAATTCAAGAAGGATTTCAAGATACTCAATCCGGAGTTACTGTCTGATGCGCAAAAGAAAGAAATCATAAAAGCATTTCAACCTATTTTCAATAGAGACAGATTACCTCTTGAAAAGGAATTACAACAAAAGGATAGAATCGACTTTGAGCTGATGTTATTAAAGATCTATGGATTGGACAAGTACTATGATACAATAAAGCAGACTTTATTACATCTGTATAAAACAAGATTTGCAGTCAAAGAGAAAAAACGTAAAAAGGCATAAAGAAACGAGGGTGCACTTCACTTTTGGACACCCTCGTTTTCTATACTCTTTTATCCAACAATGCTCTTTATATAATCGGACGGACATACATGATAAAAGTCTTTGAACTTCTTTCCAAAATATTTAGCATCGCAATAGCCCAGTATACTTGCAACATCCGAAATACGATACTGCTGGGAAGCCAGCAATTTAAGTGCTTTGTCCATTTTGAATGAATTGATATACTCTTCAGGAGGGTTTCCCGTAATCTCTTTTATCTTATTATAAAAAGCAGTACGGCTCATCCCTATATCAAGGCTTAATTTATCTATTGTATATTTATCAGTAGAGAGATTTTTTTCCAGGATTTTATTGACTTTATCCATAAATTTCCGGTCGGCATTTTCTGTTTCTATTTCGGCTTTTGAGGGTATCATCGGAGAAATGGCATCTGACAGAAACAGCCTGATCCGTTCGCGCAAGACCATGCGGTTTTCGACAAGCATACGTATGTCTGCCCTAAGTTTACAAATACTTTCCGTACGTAATTCCAGACGGTCTGCCCCACTCTCTAAATGAGATAAATAGCTTTCGCTGTCAAAGGTTCTTAATAGAAGAATGATTGGTATGTAGCCCATCATTTGATTTTCTTTAATTTGAGTACTAAGTGTATCTCCGCTTATTCCATTCACATTGTCGTCAATAATGATCGCATCAGGATTTTGACTGATAGCTGTATTGATTAGCAGCTCCGGATTATCAAGGACTGAAATCTGAAAATAGCGTGATAAAGTTTTCTTCAAATAATCACTGAATAACTTATCTGCCATCACTAATAGGATATGAGAAGTTTCTCTCGCTTTAGTGTTTTGTTTATCGCTCTTAGGACTCTCGCAGGAATCATCTATTTGGGTCTTCGTTTTTGCAGAAGAATGTTTCAATACCGGGCATGACTGATTCTGGCAATGGCAGTCTGTCGGAATAACGATTTGGAAAGTAGCAGCTTTACCATGTCTGCATCCGGTTATTTTTCCGCCATGCAGACGGATGATTTTTCTTACCGTCCATAAATCACTATATCCATACACGGGAAATATAATAGGAATAAAGGGAAACATTTTCCCTGCTCTTTGCCCGGCTATTTCGTTATTGCTAATCTGCAACTGCCAGGAATTCATTGTGTGGGTTACGTTGATCGATATGCAACAGCCTGACTCGGAAATCAAAATCATCTTGTTGATAAGATGTTGAAGTGCTGCAGTCATTATGTTTTCGTTTATCCTGCAACTGACACAATCCGAACATTCACCGACAGTCAGCCGTATCTGGCGGGAATTGGCATGAGCCCGGCATTGATTGACAATGGAAGTAACATAAGTGGAAAGTTCCAAATTTACCGTTGACGTTTTAGGAGGAATTCTCTTATTTACTTTATTTAGAGTTGCAATATTCCGGTTACAATATATGATACATTCGGCATATCCCAATGCTTCTTCCACTTGTTGGGAAAGGGGTTCAGGAAGATTGCCTGTTTTAAGTTCTTCCAATTGATTCCGCAACAATATTAACGGTGTATGTGCAGTATGGAGCATATTCATAGCAATCTTAAATTTTTCATGTGATAACAACTGCACATTGTATTCTATTATAAGGTAGGCAAACAAAATCACAAATAGCCCAATGCCGAAACTTTCCACAGGGACCGCATATCCGAGCAACGACAAATCGGGTAAAATGATGCCAATAGTTTGTTTACTATTTACTAAATTGGCTCCAACATCTAAAGAAAACAAAGCTCGGAAGCTTACTAAGAAATTCAGGTAACAATCATTCATACTAATATCGGATTTGATTAATATTTTACACCTTTAGTAAAACACGCCTAAGAATCTTTTAACGTGCTTAAAACCCGATGCAAGTATAAACTTTTCAATGTATACACAGGAGGTGGTTTCCGACAAAAACAATGGGTGTTTTCTATCAAAAATGGTAACAATGTCTTTTGTTACCGAAATATTAAGAGGGTATACCATCAAGCCTTCATTTTACCCAGGCAATCCTCATTAGTTAATTATTTTCATCGTAAATAATACGGTCATAATATCATAAAAGTTAATTGAATCATCAAAACAATAGAGTATATTGAATTATAAAGCTACATATATAATTAGAAAATTATATATGCAAGTGAGTATCGTTTAATCATAAGAAACATATATATCATAGAAATACCTCATCATACAATGGAATTTTCTTCGCATCGTAGACATGAGTGACTGCAAAGACATCATCTTTCTTGATTAGTAACCAGTCTCTGTCCTGGTCGTCCATATTAGTATGGATAAGAGTAAACAGGCCTTTGAGCTTATGACCATGTAATTTGAATTCAAGTATTCCGTTTTTAATGGCAGCGGATATGTTACGATTATTACCGACGTAAGCATAGGTTCCGCTATCCCATATTTCCACTGTACCTGCTCCATAGTTGCCTTCGGGTATAACTCCCTCAAAGTGTGCATAACTCAAAGGATGATCTTCTGCCTGTATAGCCAGTCTTTTATCTTTCGGATTCATGGAAGGGCCTTTAGGTACCACCCAACTTTTCAACACTCCATCCACTTCCAGACGAAAATCGAAATGAAAATGACTGGCTTCATGCTTTTGGACAACAAAAACAGGTATCCGGCTTGGAGTCTCCACGGTATCCGCCATCGGTTCCGGAGTCTCACTGAATTGTCTTTTTGCCCGGTACTCTTTGAGGTTGTTAAAAGAGGGATCTACCTGCTTTTCTACCATCTTTGTACTTTTCCCTTCATCGGGAGAATTCTTTGCCATAGTCTGTATTTTTTCAGGTGAATAAAAAAAACGAATGATTCATTGACACAACAATCAGTATATCTGTTTGTTGCCGGAATTCATCTATTTTAATAGCTTTAAAACCGTATTTACGTTTGCTTACTTATTTTTCTACTCGTTTTCACCTTTCTCCCAGAAATGTATGCCCCCAATTATCATGTATTATGTTTGTTTATAGCAAAAGCGGGTAAATATGTACTATGTTACATATTTACCCGCTTCCTGTAAGGGATCTAATTTTTTACTTGCCGGAAATTAAGTCTTTCTTGCCTTGCTTATTTACAATAGAAGGACTTCCTTTATATTCAATATCTCCACTACCACTGGCTTTTGCGTCCAACTGTTTGGAAGCGTAACAAGATATATCACCGGAACCCGAAACTGTAGCAACTACATTAGTAGCCGTCAATTTGTCGGCACTGATATCGCCGGAACCATTCACAGTCAACATAGCCGTTTGAGTGGAACCTTTCATCTTCACGTCACCAGAACCGCTAACTATCGTTTTTACAGTAGTGGCCTTCACATTCTTCACATCAATATCTCCACTACCTTTTATAAAAGCAGATAGATTGGTGTATTGTAAATTCTCGGCTTCAATATCTCCGGAACCTGTTATATTCAGATTTAAATCAGCTCCTTTGAGGGTACCTTTCAGATATACATCGGCCGAGCCTTTAATATCTACATCATCTAATGAAGGAGAAGAAGCAATCACTTTCAACCGGCGTTCTCCACTAAGAATCTTAACGCCTTTCTTTATATTTACCTGCAGCACTCCATTTACCGTAGATACTTCCAACAGGTCAACCAGGTTATCCGAACCATATATAGAAACTGTTGTTTTAGAATCACTACTCTGACGATACTCAACGTCGGGGCTACCCAGGACCCTGATTGAACTGAAATTACTCACATTATTCAGTTCTTTCGTGATATACTTCTTACTGGGAGTAATACTCTGCGCCTGCATACTTGTAATACACATGAACATCAGCATTACTAGCATAGATGTAACATTAAAATTTTTCATAACTTCTTATTATTAAATATTCTACTGACAAATATAAGAAGTATATTTCAAAGTATGGCAACTAAAAGAATTAATAAATTAATTTCTCCAACCATACATCGAGTTCCTGAAGCCATTCCTGTTTGTACACAAAGCTATCATTGTAACCAAATCCATGCCCTCCTGTAGGATATATATGCAAGGATATAGGAACACCAGATTTCTGTAATTGGGCAGCAAATTGTATTCCATTCTGGGGACTGACCACACTGTCATCTGAGGCAGCCACTATAAAAGCGACGGGTGTACTTGAAGTGACATGTTCAATCGGTGAATATTGTACCATCTTATCCGGTGAATAAGAGTGACCAAACATCCGTTCACGGCAGGGAAGATGCGTTAAACGATCATCAATACTAACTACCGGGTACATCAATATCTGAAAATCAGGCTTTTCCTTATCAGATAATATCGTAGCCGAACAAGTGGCCAAATATCCACCAATAGAAGCTCCCATTACTCCTACCCGTTTGCCAAATTCCGGGAATTTTTCTCGTATAACTGCTAATGCCAACCGGATGTCCTGTCTAGGAATATCAGGATTTTCATGAGGCATTCTATATTTGAAAAGCACATAAGTCATTCCCTTTTGGGTGAACCATTCGGCGAAATCAAGACCTTCATGTTCCAAATTGGTCTTTAAGAAGCCGCCGCCGGGACACATAATAACACTGCTACCATTTGATTTTTCACTGGTAAAAACAAATAAAGTTCCTTCAGGAGCATTTTCCACTATCCCCATCAGCTCTTTATTATTCACTTCCGACAAGTTATATACCTTCATCGATAAATTATCGTACAGGCTTACACAAATTAAATTCTTCATTTCAATTCGTTTTTAAGTTTATTTCCTAACTTATGAACAATAGACGGACCGGAATAGATGAAAGCCGAATAGATTTGTATCATGTCAGCCCCTTGAGAAATCATTCCAGCTGCATCTTCGGCTGTCATGATTCCTCCTGCTCCGATAATCAGAAAGTGCCGATCGGTATGTTCGGATAAATAACGCACTACTTCCTGCGATTTCTTTCCAATACCCCGGCCACTCACCCCGCCGTTGCCAATCTTCTCCAATTGTTTTGTTTCTGCCTGATGCAATCCTGAACAATCCATTGTAGGTCCCGTGGCTATAAAGCCCTCTATAGAGTATTTATATGCAAGCGAAATGACTGTATCCAGTGCTTTTTCATCTATATCTGCCGGAAGTTTAATGAAAATACTACATCTTTTGTTCGCCGCCTGACGAAATATTGTGAGCTTTTCTAAAACCATAGCAAACAGGTCGTTATCTATACTACCCCAGTTTAGGGTAAAATAATCCACACAATCATATAAATGGATGAAAGTCGACTCAAAATCTTTGATAATTTGATCTCCTGTAGAAAGCGGATTCTTATTAATATTTACTCCTAATACATAAGAATGCTTTCTATATTTCCTGATATGTTGCCGGACAGCATCTACTCCACAATTATTGAAGCCCGTACGTGAAATCAACGATTCATCATCCACCAATCTAAAAATACGTGGGGAAGGATTTCCTGATTGGCTGTCAGGAGTTACTGTACCTACTTCCAGAAAGCCGAAACCAAAGTCTGCCAACTCATCAAAAGCCTCTGCATTCTTATCAAACCCGGCAGACAGTCCAATTCGGTTCTTAAATTGCAAATGCCCATACGAAAATGGATCAGAAACTCTGCTGTAGCCTCTCACGCAAGCTCGGACCGGAAACAAATAGCGATAAAACTTCAACCAGCTTAAAAGCATCCGGTGCACTTTTTCCGGATCAATGCAAAATAATAACGGCCTAATGATTAAATTATACATATTCATATACTTGTTTAATAGTAAATACATAAGTCTATATCTGAAATTATACTTTTCAGGAGTATTTTTACAGATGCAAAGTAAGTTCTTTTTAGCCGGATATTGAAGTTCGTTTTTTTTTATACCCGATAACTTTTAATTATTCCTATTTCTTATTGCTTGTGCAATGGGTACAAAAAGAACTTTCAATCGTCTCTTTTATAAAAGTATGTAAACAACAGGTTTATATAAGAATAAAAGCAATAGAAAGAAATGAATAAAAAGAGATTAATCGGATATCTGTTGGTAATAGTATCTGTAGGTTGTATTCATGCACAGGAGAAAAAGTTATCTGTACCCGAATACAAGCTATGGTATGACTGTCCCGCGCAGGTATGGACCGAGGCATTACCCCTTGGAAATGGTCGTTTGGGGGCCATGGTATATGGAACACCGGGCACAGAACAAATACAACTAAACGAAGAAACCATTTGGGCGGGACGTCCCAATAATAACGCTAATCCGAATGCACTGGAGTATATTCCCAAAGTGCGTGAACTTGTTTTTGCCGGAAAATATCTGGAAGCACAAACTCTCGCTACAGAAAAGGTGATGGCAAAGACGAATTCAGGAATGCCATATCAAAGTTTCGGAGATTTACGAATCGCTTTTCCCGGACATACACGTTATTCTAACTATTACCGGGAATTAAGTCTGGATTCCGCACGTGCAATCGTACGTTATGAAGTAGACGGAGTGCAGTATCAACGCGAAACGATTACTTCATTTACCGATCAGGTAGTAATGGTACGACTGACTGCCAATCGCCCCGGCCAAATTACTTTCAATGCACAGCTTACCTCCCCTCACCAGGATGTTATGATCGCTTCTGAAGAGGGAAACTGTGTAACACTCTCGGGAGTCTCTTCCTTGCATGAAGGATTGAAAGGAAAAGTAGAATTTCAAGGCAGATTGACTGCTAAAAATAAAGGTGGAGAAATAGCTTGCGCCGATGGAATACTTTCTGTAGAGAAAGCCGACGAAGCGATCATCTATGTATCTATTGCAACTAATTTCAATAACTATCAAGACATCACCGGTAATCAGATAGAACGGGCAAAAAACTATTTGGCAAAGGCAATGGTTCATCCGTTCATTGAATCGAAGCGGAATCACGTTGATTTCTACCGACAATATCTGACACGTGTTTCTCTTGATTTAGGAGAAGACCAATATGCAAATGTGACAACCGATAAGCGTGTGGAGAATTTCAAAAACACCAATGACGCACATCTGGTTGCTACTTATTTTCAATTCGGACGTTATCTGTTGATCTGTTCTTCCCAACCGGGAGGACAACCCGCCAATTTACAAGGAATTTGGAATGATAAATTAGTTCCTTCCTGGGATAGTAAATATACTTGTAATATCAATTTGGAAATGAATTACTGGCCTTCGGAAGTAACGAATCTAAGTGAACTGAATGAACCGTTATTCCGTCTGATAAAAGAAGTGAGTGACACAGGAAAAGAGACGGCCAAGATTATGTATGGAGCCAACGGATGGGTGTTGCATCATAACACAGATATATGGCGTATTACAGGAGCAGTTGACAAAGCTCCTTCGGGTATGTGGCCCAGTGGTGGCGCATGGCTTTGCCGACATCTTTGGGAGCGTTACCTATACACCGGGGATGTGGAATTTCTGCGTTCCGTTTATCCGATACTGAAAGAGTCCGGACGTTTCTTTGATGAAATTATGGTGAAAGAACCCGTGCACAACTGGCTGGTAGTCTGCCCCAGTAATTCACCGGAGAATGTACATTCGGGAAGCAATGGAAAAGCTACCACAGCTGCCGGATGCACCATGGACAACCAATTGATTTTCGATCTTTGGACAGCAATTATATCTGCTTCTCAAATACTAGATACAGATCAGGAGTTTGCCTCTCATCTGACACAACGTCTCAAAGAAATGGCTCCCATGCAGGTGGGACATTGGGGGCAATTACAAGAGTGGATGTTCGACTGGGATGATCCGAAGGACGTGCACCGCCACATTTCTCATTTGTACGGACTCTTCCCCAGCAATCAGATTTCCCCTTACCGTACTCCTGAACTATTCGATGCAGCACGTACCTCTCTGATTCACCGTGGCGACCCGTCGACCGGGTGGAGCATGGGATGGAAAGTCTGTCTCTGGGCACGCCTGCTTGATGGCGACCACGCCTACAAGCTGATAACTGACCAGCTGACTCTCGTACGCAATGAAAAGAAAAAAGGAGGCACCTACCCTAATCTGTTCGATGCGCATCCGCCATTTCAAATTGATGGGAACTTTGGTTGTGCCGCAGGTATTGCAGAGATGTTGATGCAAAGTTACGACGGTTTTATATATTTACTTCCTGCATTGCCTGCCGTTTGGAAAGAAGGTTCTATCAAAGGAATCATTGCCCGTGGAGGTTTCGAACTTGATTTGAGTTGGAAAAACGGGAAAGTAAGCCGCCTGGTCATAAAATCCCATAAAGGTGGCAACTGCCGCCTGCGCTCGCTTAACCCGTTGACAGGCAAAGGGCTGAAACGTGCCAAAGGGGCAAACACAAATCCTCTCTACGCTGTTCCTGCCATTCCCGAACCATTAATCAACGAAAAAGCCAACCTGAATAAAGTGGTTGTTGCAGATACCTATTTATATGACCTGCCCACCAAAGCAGGACAGGAATATATATTGACCGGAAAATAATAACTCAACCGATATGAACAGAAACTTATTAAAACTGATTGTTGCTTGCGGAGCTACTTGTTTTATCGCATGTACGGCACCTCAGAAAGCAGAGACTGAAAAATGGAGTGAACGCATGGCACGCTCCGAAATGAAACGTTTCCCCGAACCCTGGATGATTGAAAAAGCTAAAAAACCACGTTGGGGATATACCCACGGATTAGTAGTGAAATCCATGTTGGAAGAATGGAAACATACCGGGGACAGTACATATTATGAGTATGCCAAGATTTATGCGGATAGCCTGATAGATGCTGACGGGCATATCAAAACCATGAAGTATCTTTCATTCAATATTGATAATGTCAACGGCGGAAAGATCCTTTTCGATCTTTATGCACAGACCGGAGACGAACGCTACAAAATAGCTATGGATACTTTACGCAAGCAAATGGCGGAGCAACCCCGTACCAGTGAGGGAGGATTTTGGCATAAATTGAGATATCCTCATCAAATGTGGTTGGACGGAATTTTTATGGCTTCTCCTTATCTGGTTCAATATGGTGCTACTTTTGATGAACCTGCTTTATTTGACGAAGCAACGAAACAAATTCTTTTGATAAAGAGCAAGACTTATGATCCCGCAACAGGGCTTTATTATCACGGATGGGATGAAAGTCACGAACAGAAATGGTCCAATCCTGAAACGGGTTGCTCTCCTAATTTTTGGAGTCGCAGCATCGGATGGTATGGAGCAGCTATTGTGGATGTACTGGACTTCCTGCCACAGGAAACTGCCGGACGCGACAGCATTATACAGATTCTGCAGGGATTGGCTAAAGCGATTGTGAAATATCAGGATCCTTCATCCGGAACCTGGTATCAGGTAACCGATCAGGGAGCGCGTGAAGGTAATTATTTGGAATCATCTGCCACTGCCCTGTTTATCTATACGCTTGCCAAAGCTATTAATAAAGGATATATTGACAACGAATATATCGAACCGACACAAAAAGCCTTTGACGGAATGGTAAAGACATTTACCCGTTTGGAAGAAGATGGCAGTTATACAATCACCAATTGCTGTGCTGTTGCAGGATTGGGTGGAGATTCAAAAAGATACCGTGACGGCTCATTTGAATATTATATCAGTGAACCGATCATAGAAAATGATCCGAAATCGGTAGGTTCATTTATTCTGGCTGCCATTGAGTATGAGAAAATGACAAAGAAATAAACTAAAAACGATAAAGTACAATGAGAAAATTCAAAATTCTTCCTCTTTTGTTGCTGCTATTGACAATGGCAACTTCGGTCGCAGCACAGAAGAAAACACAAAAGACGTATATCCCCTGGAACAATGGCAAGCTCGTAGTTTCCGAAGAGGGACGTTATCTGAAACACGAAAACGGCACTCCTTTCTTTTGGTTGGGAGAAACCGGTTGGCTATTGCCCGAACGCTTGAACCGGGATGAAGCCGAATATTACCTGGAACAATGTAAACGTCGCGGATATAACGTGATTCAGGTTCAAACGTTGAACAATGTTCCGTCTATGAATATCTACGGACAATATTCGATGATTGACGGATATAACTTCAAAAACATCAATCAAAAAGGTGTATACGGTTATTGGGATCACATGGATTACATCATCCGTACAGCAGCAAAGAAGGGACAATATATCGGCATGGTCTGTATTTGGGGAAGCCCGGTAAATCGGGGCGAAATGACTGTAGAACAGGCAAAAGCATACGGCAAGTTTTTAGCGGAGCGTTATAAGGACGAACCCAATATTATCTGGTTTATCGGTGGGGATATTCGCGGAGACGTGAAAACAGCCGAATGGGAAGCATTAGCAACCTCTATCAAGGCTATCGACAAAAATCACCTGATGACATTCCATCCACGCGGAAGGACAACCTCCGCAACTTGGTTCAATAATGCTCCCTGGTTGGATTTCAACATGTTCCAAAGCGGACACCGCCGCTACGGACAACGTTTCGGAGATGGTGACTATCCTATCGAAGAAAATACGGAAGAAGATAACTGGCGTTTTGTAGAACGCAGCATAACCATGGAACCCATGAAACCTGTGATTGACGGCGAACCGATCTACGAAGAAATTCCTCATGGCCTGCACGATGAGAATGAACTGTTGTGGAAGGATTATGACGTACGCCGTTATGCTTACTGGTCTGTATTTGCCGGAGCTTTCGGACATACTTACGGTCATAACTCAATCATGCAATTTATCAAACCGGGTGTAGGTGGTGCTTACGGTGCAAAAAAGCCCTGGTATGATGCTTTGAATGATCCGGGCTACAATCAGATGAAGTATCTGAAAAACCTGATGCTGACTTTCCCGTTCTTCGAACGCATACCCGATCAGTCTATCATTGCAGGACAGAATGGAGAACGTTACGACCGCGCTATCGCTACACGTGGTAATGATTATCTGATGGTATACAACTATACCGGACGTCCGATGGAAGTTGATTTCAGCAAGATTAGCGGTGCGAAAAAGAATGCCTGGTGGTACACTACGAAAGATGGTAAATTGGAATACATCGGAGAATTTGATAATGGTGTGCATAAATTCCAGCACGATAGCGGTTATTGCAGCGGGAACGACCATATCCTGATTGTAGTGGACAGTAGTAAGAACTATATAGGGAAAGACTGGACAGAGTTACCGGACGCACAACAAAAATGGAATAAATAATCTTATATAAACGAATGATGAAAACATACTTATGAATAAAAGGATAGTATCATTCTTCTTTCTTCTGCTCTTTACCGGGGCCATATACGCAGCCATAGATATCACTGATCTGCGAACGGAACTGCTGAAAAGTCCGGAAGGTATCGACGTGCGCCAGCCCCGATTGAGTTGGCGCATCGAATCGGATGAACAGAATGTGATACAGACTGCGTATCACATTCTTGTCGCATCTTCCCCGGAGCTATTGGAACAAGGAAAAGGAGATATATGGGATTCAGGAAAGATTGAATCTGACGCTTCCCAATGGATCACTTATCAGGGAAAAACATTAAAACGTAATGCTTCCTACTATTGGAAAGTGAAAATCGACACCAACAAAGGTGCAACGAATTGGAGTGCTCCGGCTTTCTGGACCACAGGACTATTTAATGAAGCGGACTGGCAAGGACAATGGATCGGCCTGGATCGGGCCGCTCCCGGAGAAAGCGAAACACAATTGAGCCGTTTGGCAGCCCGTTATCTTCGAAAAGAGTTTGCGTTAAAGAAAGGCGTGAAACGTGCCACAGTACATATCGCCGGAATGGGATTATATGAGCTGTTTATCAACGGGCAACGCATCGGCAATCAAGTACTGGCACCTGCTCCTACCGACTACCGGAAAACGATTCTGTACAACACATACGATGTGACTTCACTGCTTCAGGCAGAAAATGCTATGGGAGTAACTCTCGGAAATGGCCGCTTCTATACGATGCGTCAGAACTATAAACCGTATAAGATACCGACTTTCGGTTATCCTAAGCTTCGGTTGAATCTGATTGTTGAATATGCAGACGGCAGCAAAGAAACAATTGCTACAAACACTTCATGGAAATTAACTACTGAAGGTCCTATCCGTAGCAACAATGAATATGACGGCGAAGAATACGATGCCCGTAAAGAGTTAGGAGACTGGACTCAAACCGGATATGATGACAAGGGCTGGATGCAGGCCCAACGCGTCAGTATTCCTTCGGGAACATTGCGTGCACAAATGATGCCGGGCATGAAAGTCACAGAAACCTTGAAACCCGTTTCTATTAAAAAGCTCGGTAGCAAATATATTCTGGATATCGGTCAGAATATGGCGGGATGGGTACGTTTCCGGATAAAAGGGCAAGCCGGTGACAGCATCCGTCTCCGTTTTGCAGAAAGCCTGCAAGATAATGGTGAACTTTATACAAGAAACTTCAGGGATGCCCGTTCTACAGATGTATATGTTGCCAACGGACGCGAAACAAAAGATGCTACCTGGGCGCCTCGCTTTATTTATCATGGATTCCGTTATGTAGAAGTCAGCGGTTATCCGGACGCCAAAGCAGAAGATTTCGTTGCCGAAGTAGTAGAAGATGAAATGGAACATACCGGTACTTTCAACTGTTCCGATGAAACTCTGAATAAGATTGTCCGTAATGCATTTTGGGGAATCCGGAGCAACTATAAAGGGATGCCGGTTGACTGTCCGCAACGGAATGAACGCCAACCCTGGTTGGGTGACCGTACCATGGGTTGTTGGGGAGAAAGTATGCTTTTCGATAATTACGCCATGTATACCAAATGGGCGCGTGACATTCGCGAAGCGCAACGGGAAGACGGTTGTATTCCTGATGTAGCCCCGGCATACTGGAACTACTACTCGGACAATGTGACTTGGCCTGCCGCCTTACCGATGGCCTGCGATATGCTTTTCACGAACTTTGGAGATAAACGTTCGATCGAAGAGAATTATCCGGCTATCAAGAAGTGGGTATCTCATATCCGTGAATACTACATGACAGAGGATTTTATCATCACCAAAGATAAATATGGTGACTGGTGTGTTCCACCCGAATCACTGGAGTTAATTCATAGTAAGGACCCCTCCCGCAAGACCGACGGTGCCTTGATCGCCACCGCTTATTATCTGAAGGTATTACAACTGATGCACCGCTTTGCAAGCCTGCAAGGGCTGAAAGCTGACGCAGAAGAATGGGAAGATTTGGAACATCGTATGAAAGATGCATTCAATGCCCGTTTTCTGCACATAAAAGAAGGTACTTCTCCCGTACCGGGACATACTTTATATCCCGACAGCATTTTCTATGGCAACAACACAGTTACTGCCAATATCCTGCCACTTGCTTTTGGACTGGTACCTAAGAACTACATCCATGAGGTAGCTAAAAATGCCGTCACTTCTATTATCACCACCAACAAGGGACATATAAGTACCGGAGTAATCGGTGTGCAATGGCTATTGCGCGAATTGAGCCGTCGTGGCCATGCCGATGTAGCCTACCTGTTGGCTACCAATAAAACATATCCATCTTGGGGATATATGGTTGAAAAAGGTGCTACCACTATTTGGGAGTTATGGAACGGTGATACGGCCAATCCTGAAATGAACAGCGGTAATCACGTGATGCTTTTAGGCGATTTATTACCCTGGTGTTTCAATAATTTGGCAGGTATTCGTGCAGACCGCTGGAAGTCCGGTTACAAACATATCGTTTTCCAACCGGCTTTTGAAATCCAGGAATTGAGCAATGTGGATGCCTCATACATGAGTATCTACGGGAAAATAATCAGCCGGTGGACAAAGACTCCTACTCATCTGGAATGGGACATCGAGCTTCCTGCCAACACAACAGGTGAAGTGCACCTACCGGATGGACGGAAGGAAAAGATCGGATCGGGAAAATATCACTTCAGTGTAGACATACCCACCCGGAATACAGCTATTCTAAGTGATGAATTCCTATACAAAAAAGCTTCTTTCCCCGAATGTCACGGAGCTACGATTGTAGAACTGAAGAACGGCGATCTCGTAGCCTCTTTCTTCGGAGGAACCAAAGAGCGCAATCCGGATTGTTGCATTTGGGTATGTCGTAAGCCTAAAGACTCAAAAGAATGGACCGCCCCCCAACTTGCCGCTGACGGTGTGTTCTCGCTCAAAGATTCACAAGCTGCATTGGCTGGAATCGATTCAACTTGTACACCTGTGAAAAATGAAAAAGGAAAACTTATTGCCCGCAGAAAAGCTTGTTGGAATCCGGTTCTTTTCCAGATTCCCGGAGGTGACTTGATTTTATTCTATAAAATAGGTCTGAAAGTGAGTGACTGGACAGGATGGTTAGTTCGTTCACGCGATGGAGGAAAGACCTGGAGCAAACGCGAACCGCTTCCAGAAGGTTTTCTTGGACCTATTAAGAATAAGCCGGAATATATCAATGGGCGTATCATCTGCCCTTCCAGTACGGAAGGAAGTAACGGATGGAGAGTTCATTTCGAGATTTCCGATGATAAAGGCAAGACCTGGAAGATGGTCGGACCACTGGATGCCGAGTTATCCGTCCCCACCCAAAACCGCAAAAAGGGGGATATGAATGTGGATGACCAGGAAGGCGGAGAAGCTATCAAAGGAGAAGGAGCCAAACCTGTTTATGCAATACAACCCAGTATTTTGAAGCATAAGGATGGAAGATTACAGATACTCTGCCGCACACGTAACGCACAGGTAGCAACTGCGTGGAGCAGCGATAATGGTGATACGTGGAGTAAAGTAACGCTACTGGATGTTCCGAATAATAATTCCGGAACGGATGCTGTGACAATGAAAGACGGTAGACATATACTTATCTACAATAATTTCTCTACATTGCCCGGAACTCCGAAAGGTCCGCGTACTCCGCTCTGTGTGGCCGTTTCAGAAGATGGTATCAATTGGCAGCCTGTTCTTACATTAGAAGATAGTCCGATTAGCCAATACTCTTACCCTAGCATTATTCAAGGGAAAGACGGGAAACTGCATGCCATTTACACTTGGCGCCGTCAACGAATTAAATATGCAGAGATAGATCCGACGAAGTTTTAAATTGAATCGTCTTCTAAATAAAATCGACCGCTCCTTTGTCCGCAAAAGAGCGGTCGATTCTTTGTATTTATCCATTTTATATTTTACATTTGCCAATAAATAAAAAAGAACGATGGCAGATAATTATATAGAAAGACAACAGGAACAATATGAGGCCAGAAAGGCTGCTTGGAAACAAGCACAGAAATATGGCAAGAAGAAATCTACAACAGTTCATCCGGCAGAATCGGCTTCGTGTACTCCAATGACCTCAAAATCATCCCCCTCCAAAAGAAGAGTATTTATAACAGGAGGAGCGGAAGGTATAGGCAAGGCAATAGTAGAAGTTTTTTGCCTGTCCGGCGATCAAGTCGCTTTTTGTGATATAAATGAAATAGCGGGACAAGAGACTGCAAAAGCAACCGGATCTATATTCCATAAAGTCGATGTCAGCGATAAGGATGCGCTTGAAAGTTGCATGCAACGTATTCTTTCCGAATGGAATGATATTGATATTATTATCAACAACGTCGGTATTAGTCAATTTTCGTCTATCACCGAAACGAGCGTAGAGGATTTCGACAAAATTCTTTCTATCAACCTACGCCCTGTATTTATCACCTCCCGCCTGCTTGCCATACATCGTAAAGAGCAGTCCTCTCCTAACCTATACGGCCGGATTATCAATATCTGCTCCACACGTTACCTGATGAGTGAATCGGGAAGTGAAGGTTACGCAGCTTCGAAAGGCGGTATCTATTCTTTAACTCATGCACTGGCTTTATCGTTATCTGAATGGAATATCACCGTCAACTCTATTGCTCCGGGATGGATACAAACTCATGATTATGACCAACTCCGGCCGGAAGATCATTCACAACATCCTTCGCGACGGGTAGGCAAACCGGAAGATATTGCCCGTATGTGTCTGTTTCTCTGCGAGGAAAACAATGATTTCATCAATGGAGAAAACATCACGATTGATGGGGGAATGACGAAAAAGATGATTTATATTGAATAAAAATCTATCACTTTAATGAATACTATCGTATTTGTTAAAGTCTTTTGGGCACGATAACAAATACGATAGTATCCACTATTTATTGCATTAATATTCTTCGAGTAACTTCCACTCCTGTCTTTACAATCGAAGCTGCATGATGGAACTCCAACATATCATACGTATCGCCAGAAATCTGAATTAAGATATCCGGCTGACAACGTTCTATCTGATAACGGGTGATTTGCTGCATCATCATCCTAGAAGATTCTGTCAACAGATTATAAGGAGATACTTTCTTTTTCTTTCCAGTATCAATGGGTGCATTCACATCGACAGCTATCAGAATGTCTCCTTCAGTGCGTTGCACATGACTCAATGGAAGAGGATTCAGAATACCTCCATCAATCAATACCATACCGTCTTTTCTCAACGGACGGAAAAGCATAGGGATAGAAATAGACGCACGAATAGCTTCATGTAAGCTCCCTCTGTCAAACCTGACTTCCTGATCGCGGACAATATCCGTAGCCATCGCTACATAAGGGACAGGCAGGTCTTCGATATTCATGTCCGGAATAATTTGTTTCAGTTCTTTAATAAAACGGTCACCTTTCACTAATCCATCCCGGCTTAAGGTAAGATCCGCCAATTCCCACATTTTGCGTTTGTCCCAACTATACAGCCATTCTTTACATTCTTCCATTTTTCCTGAAGCATACATTGCTCCCACCATTGCTCCCATGGAACTTCCTGCAATGGAAGTAATCTCAAAGTTGTGACAAAGTAATTCTTCAATTACTCCTATATGTGCTATTCCACGTGCTCCCCCCATGGAAAGGACTAATGCTACTTTTTGCTTATCCATATCATATACATTTCTGTTAGCCATCTACAAAATAACACATTTTCTGCGAAAAAGATGTTTAGTAATCGTGAAGAAATAAGTGATAGCAGTGTTTTAGGGGAACTAAAGCATAGCTTTAGATATGATAAAGCTATGCTTTGTCAGTTGCAAAGCATAGCTCTATTATATTCTTCTATTACCCCGGAGATATTCCGGCTATGTAGAAGGTTAAGGGTTTACCTTCATTTTATTTCTTTCCTTGAGCCTTCTTTTCTGCGTTTCGCTTATTCACATAATCTTTGAACATCTGACGCCAGTTGCGACCATGCTCATTGAAATACTGCTCACATTTGGTTTTATAAATTTCGAAGATAGCAGAAATCTGCTTCATATTCTTGTAGTCAATAGCCTGTTCGCGAGCCAGTTTCAACTGTTCCAGAACGAAAGCCGTTTCCTCCTCCGTCATATTGGGTACAATGGCCTGATAACCTTTTAAGGTAAAAGCAACCTTACCTACCGTGTATTTATCCAGGATTTGTTCAATCTGTTCTTCCGTCAATACTCTGCGTAAATCTTTCATTAGCCTTTCATGCACTTCTTTCGGCATAGCGGAATCTGCAATCATTTCACGGTCGAGCTTGGAAAGCGGTTTGCCTGTCAGAGGATTGATACCCCCGGGGATTGTCGTATAAGGGTGCTCATTGTGCCAGTCACGTACTTTACGAAGATGATTATAAATGGCAGTTACTGCAAAACCTGCCTTTTTATCATCGTTCAACTCTAAAGAAGCTACCCAGTCGATGGCTTTCTTTTCGAGAGAAGCATCTGATTTTAAGTTAGCATAAGCCTTCTTGTCAAAATAAGCAGCTACCTTGTCAAAAGAACGGATGGCGCCTTCAGGAAGCAAAGCTCCTTTTTCACCAAAACTATACATAGCGGATTCCGGTTCAGTGGTGACCTTGCTTTCATCCAACATCTTTTTATCCAATTTGAATACTTCTGCGAAGAAGTCATAAACAGCATTCCGCTTATTCGGACCAAAGTCATGTTTCTCTTTGGGAAGATGTACATTCGTTACTTTATCTTTTGCTTGGTAGAATCCGTAGATTCGTTGCAGATAAGGAAATTCAAGAGTAGGAACACTGGCCGTCCAGTCGCCGCCATCCGATACGATCAGTTGTGGACGAGGAGCAAAAGTAGCGGCTAATTCCGCATTGCAGGTTCCTCCTGCAGATAGTTGAATGGACATTCCGCTTTCGCAGGGACAGCCACCGTCGAAGTGAGAAGCCAGGCTCACTACCGGAGCTGAAGCGGTGAAACGATCATCCAATACGCTCAATAATACAGTATGGGTACCTCCACCCGAACCGCCATTCGTACCAATACGGCTGGTATCAATGTCCTTACGGGAAGCAAGCATGTAGTCAAGAATCAGTAAGCCGTTCATTGCCTGTATAGTGTGCGCCGCACTGCTACGGTGTGCCGCACTGCCAACTTGCAAAGCCGACTCTCCCCATCCAAACAAATCATAGTCTACACAAACAGCTCCCATACGTGCCAAAGTTCCCATACGTTGTTGTTGGTCTTCCCGATAACGTCCGCCACCAAAATGTCCGTTAGGGCAGATTATCAACGCATGTTTCCCTTTCGATTGGGGCGTATAGATAGAACCGCAAATGTATAATCCGGGAAGTGTTTCAAGCGCGAAATTCTGCACGGTATAGCCATCAAACTTACGTATCTTTGAAAGAATAGGTTTGGATTTGACACATTGAGCCAGCAAAGTATCGATACCTAAACGCTGACGTACCTCTTTTTTCAGAGAATCGGCACGAAGTTGAAAAGACTGTCGGTCTGTATAGAGTGTATTCAGATAAGCCAACATCTTCTCTCCATCTGCATCTGTACGACGTGGATACTCGTATGCTTTCAGCTTATACATATTTCCTTTCTGCTTGACAAATTTATAATCGAAAGGTGCCAATACATTCGTCAAGGACTCTTCCACGGAATAAGGACGAATACGGAAATCGGCATAAGGCAGCACTTTTCCCACCGTATCAATGTCATATTTCAAACGGACTCCGAAACGGTTCTGTATATCCGTCAGTACTTCATTCAAGGGACGGGCAAATTCTGTCTCGTATGTTTGCGTCTGGGCTTCGGCCGAAAGAGATGCGGCAAGAAGCATAGTAAAAAGGATTCGTTTCATTTATTTTTAATTTATGCTAGTTGTTTTTTCACCATTGACGATTACGTCATCCATCGTGATACGTTCACAATTTTCGAAGATACATTTCTGTTTCCCTCCCTGAATATGAATATCACGCAAAACGATGTCAGATATCGGCGCTTCTTCCAAGCCCACTATTTTGATCGGAGTCTTTACGTTTGTCACAGTCATTCCACTGATATGTACGTTACGGAATATCGGAGTGCGTTCACTCTTAGGTTCGGCAGGCATTTTACTGTATTTCAAATTCAATACAACAGCTTCCTGTTTAATGTTGCTCATTACGACGTTGCTGACACGAATATCTTCAACGACTCCTCCCCTTCCACGGGTCGACTTAATACGGATTCCACGATCTGTTCCGTCAAACACGCAATTGGAAATAGTAACTTTACGCACACTCCCACTCATCTCGCTGCCGATAACAACGCCTCCATGACCGGAAAGCATGGTGCAGTTGGTGATAGTGATATTCTCGCAAGGTACTCCCAAACGACGGGCCTGCGCATCTCTTCCCGACTTGATTGTGATGCAATCGTCTCCTACTGATATATGGCAGTCGCTGATATGTACGTTGCGGCAGGATTCCGGATTCACTCCGTCCGTATTTGGTGAGGGTGCATTATCTATGGTGATCCCCTTTATGGTTACATTGTCACAAAACTCCGGATTGACCGTCCAGAAGGGAGAATTTATGATTTTCACTCCTTCAATCTTTACTTTCTTACAACGAACGGGCTGAATGAACGGAGGACGGAAAAAGCGACGTTGCAATGTATTTACATAATCCTTGTTCGTTTCAGCATAAATCGCTGTCGTATCGTTTGCCGCATCCCATAGGGGCTGATATTTATTCACATCACGCATGCCATTGTCTTTCAAATCAATCATGACACGAAAGAACTCCATCCACCATTTCTTTCCTTGTCCGTCTAAAGTTCCTTCTCCTTTGATCGTAATATTCTCGGCATCTACCGCATAAATCAAAGGCTGGAAACTTTTCATCATCACTCCTTCGTGGCGAACCTCGACAAAAGGAAGATAGTCATCAAAGTTGTCAGAAAAGAGCAAGGTAGCTCCGGCTTCCAACTCCAGTGTAATATTACTTTTCAGATGGATACTCCCCGTCAGATAAGTCCCGGCAGGAAAGAAAAGAGTACCTCCGCCCCCACGGTTCAGACGGTCAATCGTTGAATTGATTAGTTTTGTATTAAGAGTCTTGCCATTTGCTTTTGCACCGGCCTTCAGCATATCTACACGCTCGGCACGAAGAACTGTGGTTGCACAGAAGCAAAGAAAGACGATAAGAGTTGTTCGTAAATTCATAATCGATATTATTAAAGTATAATTTCATTGTTACCTTCTAAAAAATCATGCTAATAGAATCTTTTTTTCTTCCCAATGTTTGAAGACAATCATTGAGATGTTTTTTTCAAACATGCTACATGATTAAAATAAAGATGCTGCATGATTTTTTATACGAATACATTGTTTTTCATTCTACAAATATATATAAAATGTCTCTTTCATTTTGCACAAACCAATTGATATGTTCCGCTCTGTATCTCTTTCGGTTCTTTTTCGCCCGGGAGGTAAACGACAGCGGTAGTATTCACCGGAACAGACACGTTTAAAGTGAAAGTCCCATTCTCACAAGTCCAGTCCACATTAATGGTACCGTATAAAGTATCATACGACGCTTTGACATATTTCAAATCTCCCACAGGTTGGGGAGCGATGATGAACTTCTGATAACCTTGTTTTGGAGTGGTAGAAGGACGAATACCGACCAGTGAATTAAAGAACCATTCATCAATCTGTCCCATCATAAAGTGATTCCAGGAAGAACCTTGACGGGGGTCCCACTGCTCGGTCAAAGTTGTAGCGCCGAATTTTAACAGGAAACCATATCCGGGAGCTTCTTCATGATTGAACATTTTATAAATAAGTTCATGTTCTCCATTACGCGCCAATGTCTGAATCAGATAACGGTTGCCCACATCACCGGTAGTCAAACGGTTGCCATGTGCTTCCACATCTTTTATCAGATTCGTGAATACTTTCTCATGCAAATCTGCATCCGGTCGGTAGTTACCTTGTTCATCTACATCCTGCGTCATTTGGAGGAACAACGGAAGCGCATTACTGCATTGGCTTCCTGTACCATATTGTGCAGTATCTTTATGAAGAAAATATTTATTAAATGCAGCCATTATATCCTGTGCCAACGAAGTATAATAACGAGTGTCAAAGTCATTACCCACCATTTTCGCGGCTTGTACCAAATACATGACTGTCATGTAATAATGCGCAGTAGCCACCAAAGGAACGGGTGTATTCCGTGAGAATCCCGCACGAAAATCTCCGTAATCATACCAGTCTCCCAATCCGAAAGACAGAATACCTTTATCTGCACGAGTCTTGAGATAATCCACGTAACGACGCATATTCGGATAATATTTCTTAATCAATGAATCGTCTCCATAAGTCTCATAGTACATAAAAGGGAAAATAACCAAAGAACCACCCCACTCCGGAGATTCGGCAAAAGCATCCATACCCGGACCTTCAAAAATCACGTATTCCGGAGCAGTTGTCGGCATGGCTCCGTTGGAATGTTGTGCATCTACCATATTCTGCATAATCTGCGGAGCGTATGCTGTCAAATCATAGTTATACAACAAACCCGGACCATTCAGATGTACCTGTTCCAGCCACCCAAGTTTCTCACGATGCGGACAATCCGTAAACACAGACTGCATATTGCTGCGAACCGCTTTCTCGATCAATCGATGGGCAGCATTAAATATCCGGTTGGATGATTCGAAAGTGGAAACTTTCCTGGCTGAATTATATACGAAACAGGATTGAATATTCTTTAATACAGGCAATTTCTGCGGATTCTTTTGTCCTTTTAAGACAGCACCCTCTACCTGGATATATCTAAAACCGTAATAAGAGAAACGAGGGTGCCATGTTTCATCTCCTTCCCCTTTCAGAATGTATTCGTAATAGTGTTGACGCCCTGTCTGACGCTGATTGCAAGCACCTTCCTCTGTCAATGCTTCGGCTACAATCAGAGTTACTTTCTGACCACGTTTGCCACGTACTGTTATTTCCGGAAAGCCAGCCAAATTCTGTCCCATATCCAACACAAAAGCAGAAGGATCGACTGTTCTCTTTGTTGATACAGAGGCTGATGCAACTTGCTCTGCATTTAGTTTAGTTACCTTTTGAATATCATACCGTTCCATGATTTTCACCGGAGCCGCCATCTGTGGACGAAGTATTCCTTTAGGAGCTTCCTGTATGACTACCGGACGCCAGTGACTGTCATCAAAGCCAATCTGATTCCATCCTTTCTGTTCACGACGCGCATCATAATCTTCCCCTCCATATATGCAATTGAAGGTTACCGGACTAAAATCATATTTCCAGTCATTATCTGAATGAACTGTCGTACATGTTCCATCTTCGTAGTTAATAACCAGCTCAAATAAAAGTGTGGGAGGACCAAAGCTGATCTGTAATTTGCGATAACGCCCCCCCTGCACATTATAGAATCCATTCCCCAATAAGATTCCTACGACATTCTCACCACGCCGCAATTGTTCCGTTACATCGTATGTGTTATAGTAAACAGTTTTATCATAATCACTCCACAATGGAGCAAACTCACTGTTACCTACTTTTTTGCCATTCAAAGAAAATTCATAAAATCCCAGCCCACAAACGTATGCCGTTGCTTCCACTATTTTCTTGCCCGGTTTACGGTTTGTACCCCCTTCTGTCGCATCTCCTACCTGGAATGTTCTTCTCAAACAAATACTTTTCTTTGCCAAAGTGTCCACTGCTTCCCAAGCTGCTTTCACTTCCGGCTTCTTCAGCTCTCCACCGTGGAACTTACGCCCTTCCGGTAAATGAGCATTTTGTCGGGTAATAGCTCCAATCCATTGCCCCGAAGATAACCTTTCGGGTACTGCCCGGAATTTCGCTTCACTGCTCCACTCGGAAGGCGTATCTGTTTCATCCCAAACACGAACGCGCCAACTATAATTAAATGAGTTATCAGGACGTATATCTGCCCCCTTTGTAGAAACTAACTGGCTCTGCGAAGAATAAACCTTCCCACTATTCCAAACGGAACGTCCTGTAAAAGCCTCCCGAATGTCAATCTCATAGGCAGATTGTCGTGTCCCATTTTCCGGCGATTCCATCACCCAGCCCAAACGGGGTGAACCTTCGACCACTACCAGTCCCTCCTGCATCTCACAGGTAAGACGACTGATGGTTATATTCTTCGCCTGTACAAAACAAGACAAACAAATTAGCAATGAAAGAAGAATCTTTTTGAATTTCATTTTTCAAGTATCTTTTATTTGTTCGATAAATGGGAATCTAATTCAGACAGAAGAACATAAGAACAAAAAATAAAATAGCAGTTCAATAAGCAATAGAAATAATTTCAAAGCGCAGCATTTATGTTCTTTTGTTCTTATGTCTAAAAATAAAGATTATTTGAGTACATTTTCACAAACAATTCTAGTCAATGTATCTGTATGTCCTACCTCCTTACCATCTACAAAAATGCGTAATCCTTTTCCGCAATGATAACGATCACCATTCTTATCCCAAAGAATCGTCAGATTATGACCGTGATATAATACATTATCCAAACAGAACCAATCCCATTTGTCGGCAGGAATTAAGGGGTTCACTTCAATCGTATTATCCAAACGTGGACGAAGTCCGATCAGTCCTGTAATTATCAAGTCGTTGAAAGTGGAATGGTTATAATAACGGCTACGTTCCTGATCTCCTTTCAGCCAATAACCGGTCACCTCATCTAAATATTCACCAATATAGGGACGACCACGATGATACTGTGATTCCACATACAATTCCATCTGACGGAAATATACACTGTCAGACAATACAGTCTGCGGATAATTATTCATAAAGTTAGCCATTGCTGTCAATGTCTGTGCGGAAGCAAACGGCCAGATAGCACCGTCCCACTCACATTTGCCTACTCCACGTGTACGGAATTCCGGATGACGACGTTCTGCTGTTGTCAGTCCATAAGGAGCAGAAAAGCCTTTTTCATCCATAATTTCTTTCCAGGCAATTTCATACTTTTGGGTGGTATCTGGCAGGTTGAAATACCAGGGAATATATCCGATTGCTTCACGCACATTTGCAGAAGAGTCCGTACGCATCGTTTCAAAAAACTGATGACGTGTATTCCACAATTCATTTTCTACCAGATTTTTCAAAGTATCTGCTTTCATGCCATATTTCATAGCCATCCCCTCATCACCGGAAAGAATTCCTATACATGAAAGTGCTTTAGCATTGCCATACATATAGCTATTGATTGTCGGCCGGGCATATTTCTTCTTCCGTCCGCCACTGATTGATTCTTCCATACCATCCTGTACGTCACCCTGCCAATACAATCCGTTCTTCAAACGGTTCGTACGTTCCCAACGCTGATATTCGGTTTCCAGATCTATCTTCATATCCAGCAGATAGTCCTTATCACCATCTACCATGTAACGAGCCAAAACAGCATCTGCATTCCATGAGCTGAACTTATCCATTTTCTTCATCGGACCGCCATCATTGCCACGATACCATGTATGAATAATCTGATCCAAATATTTCGGATCATGCAACCAACGGCTTTCATAAATGTGATGTCCAATTGCACAAGCAATCAAATTATATTTATCTGAATAAGAACGCTGAACGAGGAACTCGGTCATGCCATAGCCAACAGGAGTCTCCTTGATATGCTTACGGATTGACCACCAACGATAATAATACATTTCTTCAAAGTTATGTTGCGGACACTCGAACAAAGGAATATTTTCCTCCATCCATCCCGAAGCCTTTGCATTGGGAATTGCCTGAACAATATTTTCGTCTTCCATACCGTTGAAATAGTCTGCATAATGACTGAAATCAGCATACTTTAAAAAAGCAGAAGATGCATCTTTATCCGTAGAAGATGTTTTCACATTGGCAATGCCATATTCAGCCAATGGATCTTGTGCACCTGCATTCGGCAAATCATAAGTCTGGTCGGCAGGAGTATCTACAGTCGGGAATGTACGAGGTACGCCAGTACGGAATACGATTCGCTCCACAGCAGCCACGGGCGCATAGAACATACGCAACCCTACTCTCTTACCATCTACATATACTTGAATATTACGATCAACAGTAGAAAGGACTGCTTCTACATGATAAACCTTTCCTGCTTCATATTTCATCATATTTGCAAACCGGGAGCCGCCTTTCAATCGGAAAATGCCATCATCAGTAAGTTCCATACGAGAACAGGCTATTCCATTCTCATCCAGAAATTCAATCTGGAGTGTGCCTTTATTATTCTGGCCGGCTTTCAAATCAAATGATACTTTCAATTCTTTAGAAGCCGGAATTTTACGTTCCACTTTGGCATAATCAAACGGATCTTTATCCTGCAACTTCAACCATTGATCCTCCAAAGAAACAGGAGCCCAAACCGGAGAATAAATATTCCAGTCAGTCAGTTCCGCAATTGATTTATTTTTTGAGAAATCATCATCCGCATGTGCTGAAGCATTTATTTCCACCGGGACAGGAATACGGGAAATCCACATATCTTCCTTGTTCACACTGTAAGAAACCCACAAATCACCATCAGCAGGCACTCCATTGCCTTCCTGAATACCACGCGGATATTGAGGACCGTATGATTTATAATTTCCTCCATAACGCATGGGAGTGATTTCGCCATGTACCAAATTCAATGTCGTATATTCCAATCCATCTTTACTCAAAGATATAGCCAGCGGCCAACGAAATTCCGACGGATTATATACGGTAGCGTATGTACCATCACTTAAACGCTGTCCCCAAATTTTCGCGTTGCTATTGACGAAACCTTTTGCACGAAGCACAGGCTCTGCCCAGGTATGTCCGCCATCCTCACTGATAGAGGTAAGCGCATGTTTCCAAAGACTGGCAATACGTCCATCCGGCAATGTATAACAATTGAATGCTTTGTATCCTTTCTTCAGCGGGAGAATAGGATCTTCACGGTCGGCTTCTTCCACCCACTGCATCATATACAGCGGATTGTCGAGAATTTCCTGGCAAGCCTTCACAAACTCACGATCCTTGCTTTTCTTAAAATACGGATAATCAGTGTTCTTTTCATTAAATCCATGATTATAATAAATGAAATAGATCGGTCCGTAAGAACCGTCTTTCTTTATTTCACGAACCACCCGGCCAATACCGTTTCCATCATTGGGATCATCCTTTTTATCCAAAGCAACTCCGTAATTTCCCATTGTAATCAGCTTGCCGGATTTAGAAACATAGAATCCGACACGCTGGTGCATAATGGCAATCAGATCTTTGGCCTGCACACCCGGACGAGACTCTTTGGTGTATCCATCGGGAACTTGATAAGGAGGAAACACTATTTCCGGATTTGTCCAGCGATATCCATCTTTCGACGTCATCAGAAAAGTCTGTGAAGGCGGTACGTGTTCGTCAGAAGGGTCTGCCAGATACTGATAGAAAAATTGTCCATTCCAATAAGCCAGCATCGGCTGATGATTATACGTCCATCCATTACCGTTCGAAGCATCGGGATGTTCACGATTCGCACGCACCAACTGAATGTTATGTACTCCGACTACCGGAGACAGTTGTCCGTCGTGACAAGCAGGGTTCGATAATTCTTTTCCTGTATAATGAATTCTATCTTGTGCAAAGGCTGTAGTAGTCAACCAACCGACAGCCAGTACAAAAAGAATTTTAGCAGAGTTGTTCATGATTTATTCTGATTTAAAATTGTTTCCGGATTTATTTCTTTTCTTCCAATAATGCTTTTACGACTGATTCCGGAGCCGTAAATATGGTTCCATGCTTATGCCCCACAGGGATGCTTATCTCTTCTGTTACATCTGTAAAGTTCCGGAAATCCTTCGTACGCATAGCGCCATAAATTTTTTTCTTATATACATCAAAATAGATTAGATAATCGTCTCCCACTTTCTCTACAGACGGTCCTTCTACAAAGGATTCTGTGAAAGGCTGGGATGCGGGCGAATAAGGACCGGTCATAGAATCGGAAAAAGCGATTTTCAGATTACGTTCCGGACGGGTGTTATCCTTGAGTACCATTACATAGTCATTCTTTGCCCGTTTCACGATAACGGCATCAATGGTGCTGAATCCTGGATCATACAAAAGTTTTGCTTTCGAAACGGTTTTAAAATCTTTTGTAGTGATATAGTATAAACGATGATTATTATTCTCTTCTTCTATCCCCTTTTCGAAACGCCCGGGGACACAGGAAGCCCATACGACCATGAACTGATCGTTCTCGTCGTCATAGAAAATTTCCGGAGCCCATACATTAATAGTAGTCGGTTCGTCTGCCATTACAGGAATCATCTGTTGTTCCGACCAATGGATCAGATCTTTGGAATGTGCGTAGCCAAATCCTAAATCACCTTTCCAACTTGTAGTCCAGACCAAATGGTAGGTTCCATCCGGAGTACGTACCATCGAGGGATCCCGCATGAGCTGGTGCTGTCCCAGTTCCGGCTTTAGCCAAACTCCCGGAATACTGTCCCAATGCATTCCGTCCTCACTATATAAGTATCTCAACCCCTCATCAGCCGGTTCATGAAACGAAGTGAACATGTAGTAGTCTTTGTTCCCCCCACAAGAAGCCAGAAACAGAAGACTTATTGCGGCTAATGTATTTCTTAACTTTTTCATTTCTATATTCTATATTTGTATCTTTTATACAGAGGAGACGATAGAAAGCGCCATTTGTACTCAAATATACTAGAAGAATCAATAGATTCAAAATTTATATACGATAAAAGGGCGACTCTCCGAGCCACCCTTTCCACCATCAAACAAACTAACCATTTACAATGGGAAAGAATTTCACTTCTTTTTATAGTATCTTATTTTTTAATTATATAGAACCTCCACGGGCTTTTATACGTTTATACCATTCCTCTCGTTCTTTCTTCAGGTCATATCCACGTTTAGCCAGATAGTTGTTGATACGTCCTTTGTATTTTCCGAAAGCAGCGTGTTTCTTATTCGAATTTTCTGCATCCAACGCAAATTCACGGGCCTCTATCAACCAAGCATAGATTTGAGCTTTTTCTTCTTCTTTCAAAGTAGGAATCATGTCCAGATGTGAGTCATAAGTCACTTTTACTACTCCATAAGTCATGCCATCTTTAACAGCTTCTATTTGCTTTTCATCAAGAAAGAGAGATAAATTGGCAGGAAAAGCGAAATGTGAACGATATAGTGCCGCATCTTTTTCATTTTCCGCAGCTTTCAAAGCTTCATTTTTAGCCTCACCAGTCAACCCGGATTCTTTTACTTTCTTGACTTTCGCATCCCGCACCTCATAAATATCATTTAATTCGAAGTAACGATTGGCTATGACATTGCGAACATCTTCGGCTATTTTCGCATCTGTAAGTCCGAGTTTATCAACGATCTTTTGTGACCGGCTGACAATAGACTTTACATATTCAGGATCACGATTCTCTTTATTTAAGTCGACTGCCTGTGCAGACATCCAACCGGAAATAAAAAGCAATGATAGTATCAGTATCTTTTTCATAATTACATTAATTTTCCTTTTTCAGCCAATGTATCGTAGTTGTTCTTCATATCTCTCCAATCTACTTTATGCTTTGTACTGATACCGTTGATGTATTTTTCAATATTAGTATATCCGTCACCAGTACAGTCCTTATTGGCATCACTCGGATCATTCGGATTTAGTCCGTTAGCAATTTCCCATTCGTCCGGCATACCATCTTTGTCTGTATCAACATAAGGAGTACCTTTGTATTCAGGATAACCACCCATCTGGCGAATATCAGTAATAATACCCTGCTTATAAGAATCTTTCGGTAAACGACGATACTTGAACTGTCCATCTTCTCCCATTGACTTAGGAGACAAACCTGTTAAGTCACCATAAGCATCTTTAGGAAGTTTCTTTTCATAATAAGGAATACCTGTTCTTACTTCTTCAATCACACGTTCGTCAACAATATCACGACAAGGAATATTCGCGCCTACATGTTTCAATACATAATCATAAGCATCTTTAGCCCCCATGATATTGATATACGGCATCTCAAACGGCTGATAGCTACGCATGTATTCAGTATATCCGTCAGTGTTCGGTTGAGTTTCAATCTGAATACCGCCATTCCAGTTGTCTTTAGTTATTTCAGGATAGCCTTCCATTATATTTCCATCGGCATATACTCGTCCATATTCTTTATGATCCAGCTTACTACGTCCTGCTTCCGGTTTCAAGATACGATGTCCTACATTGGAATCCTTAGGAGTAGCAGGTCCCGGTTTATAGTAGTTGTTAATCATATTGAACATCGCGGTATAATCACCACCATCGGAAGAACGGTGCACCCAATTGAATACTACATTATTAACGAAATTGAATATGCCATTCCAACCGATAGAAGGATTACGTCCGGAGTTACTAGCCCAGAGGTTACGGGCAAATGCACAGTTCTCACCACCTAACGTACTACCGAACGCATGATTGTATGTATCCAACGCTTTTGCAGAGATCGTGTTTTGAATAGTTACGTTTACAGTAGGAAGTTTCAAATCTTTGCTTTCATACTGTCCTTCACTCGGGTCGTACATGTGGCGATAGAAAGAAATGTTTTCATCCAATCCCCATGTACAGGAACAGTGGTCGATCATTATATTACCAACAGGGTTACCTCCGAAAGAGTCATCACGATGCCATACTTTCGTTTCTCCACGACGGAAACGCATATGACGTACAACCACATCATGTGTATCTACCCAAAATGATTCTCCAGCAATACAAACACCGTCTCCCGGAGCTGTTTGTCCGGCAATGGTTACGTAAGGAGCACGGACGATAATCGGAGATTCCAGACGGATGATACCAGCAACATTAAAAACGATAATACGTGCACCACCAGTTTCACATGCTTCACGGAAAGAACCCGGTCCACGATCATTCAGATTTGTGACAGTTATCACTTTACCTCCACGACCACCGAAACTGTACATACCACCACCTTCAGCACCTGGGAATGAAGGGATATCAGCCTGTGGCAAATCGTACGGACGACCAGCCCAAGGAATATATGGACGTCCTTCTCTAGCTTCTTTTTGTACTATCGGCAACGCTTTTGCCCATGCTTCATCAGAGCGTTTCCGCTCTTCAGTCATCATTTTTGTATAGTTTTCTTTGGCTTCGCCAGATATTTGTGGGTATTGCGCCCATGCAACGGTCGGAGTCAACATTGTTGCAGCAAAAACTGCTAAAAGTACCTGTTTCTTCTTCATTTTTATTTGGTTTTGTGAAGTTGTTAATTCAAAAATACAATAATAAGACGAAAGAAGAAAAGATTTGTAATCAGTAGAACAGAATTTATTATCCTAAATATGTTTTTTCCCTCAGAACCCATATTCCTATCAAAAAAATAACGTCTCCAATCCTCTCATTCAAGAGATATTAGAGACGTTATCAAGATAAATCAGATATTATAAATTTATTCTGCTAATGGATCGAAAGTACCGTTAGCACCACCATTATTATAATCTGCCCAACCAATAGTCTGTGGCAATGTCTGATTAGCCTTTTGAGCTCCTTCCGCAAAACCTAGGAAGTAATATCTAGGAAGAAAATTCATATATTTAGGTGTATGATCAGTAGTATATGCATCACCTTTCTTCATTTTACGCGTCAAATAAGTATTATAAAACTCAACTAACTTATTCTGTTGACTGGAAATATCCGCTTGTCTCAAATCTAATGCATCCGGACGTGTTACATCTTTTAGAGGATCTGGATTTACTCCATTTATTTCCCACGAAGTACCACCAAGCCCTTTACTCTCATGAGTACTACTAACACGGAATTCAAGATTATCACGGCGTTGTCCATTGAGTTGTTTAAAACCTAAATAAGTGCAAGTGTTTCCATTCCAACCAGACGGAACCCATGTGTCAGGAGCACCTTCTGCTCTTTCTGCACCACCATCAAACAACATCCAACGGCGTAAGTCATCAAAACGTTTTCCTTCATAAGCCAATTCAATCTGACGTTCGTACAAGATGGCAGCAAAACATGCAGCTTGGTCACCTGACAAGTTGGTCTGTAAACCGAAATTATTTGCAGATGTATATCCTACACGAGCACGTATCTTCTTCAATTGTTCAACAGCTACTCCCATTTCACCAGCACCACATGCAGCTTCTGCATAATTCAACAACACTTCAGCATAACGAATCTCCAAATATGGGCTACCACTAAATTTAAAACCATTTGCTTGAGTAAATTTATATCTGGCATTCGAATTCACATCTAAATCATCCGAACGTTTACGTATATAGAAACCTTTAGCATTTGTCAACAAGTTATCCGCACCATAAGTATTAGAGCTACTAGCCTCTTCATTATCTCTATCACTCTCATTAGCATACCAAACATAGTTCCACAAATTATACTTATCCCCTGTATAAGGATTATTATTGCTTGCATTCTTAGGATCACCACTGAAAGCCCAGCGTACTCCGGGGAAAGCAAATGTCCGATAAAAACGAGGATCACGATTGGCAAATGGAACATTCTTATCATAAGCAACAGAAGATTGCTCTAGTGTAGTATAAGTATTGCACATAGAAGGTCTTTTTCCATCAGCCATAGGAAACATATCAACCATCATAGCAGAAGGAGTTTTGCCACCACCTCCCATGGCATTTGATGGCCGAATACCATGTTCCCATGAGTTGTTTTTACTAAAATCAGGTACTCCGCCAGTGGCTATATCATTATATAGCGTTACGAATACAGCTTCTGTATTGCCATCAACCATTGAAAAAACATTCGCCCAACCTGAAGCATTAGCTCCGGCATTACTTTCATTAGCTAAACCATATCCACAAGCATTTATTCTGGGTAAATCAGCAGTGATTTCATTATAAGCCTTCCTCCAACGTTCTACATCATTTTTACGGTTAAACAACGGACTTGCATATAACAAAAGAGTCCGTCCTTTCAATGCCAGTGCTGTACCGGAAGTAACACGTCCAAAATCACTTGAAGGCCATCCTCCATTTTCAGTAAACGGAGCAAGTAACTGCGCTGAACGCTCTAAATCCTCACAAATAAAATCAACACACGCTTTTGTTGTAGAACGAGGAGTGATAGCCCCTGCCACTGGTTCCTGTACTTCCGTAATTATAGGCACTCCACCATACCATTTCACTAAGTTGTAGTAACACCATGCACGAAAGAAATAAACCTGTCCGAGTAACTCATTCTTTTCTTCTTCTGAAAGAGTACTATTCTCTATACCGTAAATAACATCATTGCAATTACGAATACGTCCCCAAACACTTGCCTGAATATTATTACCACTATTATGAAAATAATCAGGAACCGTATTGTTTCCACTCTGACTGGTCATCGGAGCGTCAGGATCTACGAATGATCCGAATCCACTATACTCTTCTGTAGACTTAGACTGTAAATCGGCTGCTCCGGTACTATTGTATTTCCAACTTGGTTCGGAACTCGTATTAGGCAAGCACCAAGCATATATATCATCTACACGTGCTTTTGCGCCACTGAATGTATTATATGTACTTGCGTCAACATAGTCGTAATTTTTTTTATCTTGCAGAAACTCGTCACTACATGAAGTGAAAGCACCTATCGCCATTAAAGCAACACTGAAAGCTATTATATTTTTTCTTTTCATCGTTATTTCTTTTTAGAATGTCACATTTACACCAATAGTAAACTTACGCAAAGTAGGATAACTACCATAAGAAGTCATAGGATCTATAAAATTATCAGGATAAGGATTATAGAAACTAAATAAGTTTTGTCCTGTTACATTAAAACGACAACTTTCGATACCTATCAATCTTGTAAACTTCGATGGTATGGCATATGCTAATGTTAAGCGATTCATGCTAACGCGAGTTCCACTCACTCTCCAAAATGTTGAATTCACACTATTAACACTACCCCATCTTAAGTTAGGATATTTTGCATTGCGATTAGCTTTTACAACCACATTACCTGACGCATCAACTACATCATTATAAACAAACATATTATCTGTATTCCAGAAGGATGGCATATTGGTATATTCCAAGTCTGTATACGAACCCGATCCTGAACCAACCATATTACCGATCTTAAGTGCCGATGTTGGGACAAAACTATATCCTCCCCAACTTGCGCTTATCTGTGCAGACAAAGAAATACCTTTCCATTCTGCACTCAAATTTGTAGTGAAACCATAAGGATTACTTCGGTTTGACAAACGAACTTGATCATTTTCATAACTTACAACTCCATCTGGTCCAGCATAAGTTCCGTCGGTCTGTTCTGCACCACGAATATCTTTATATATTAACATACCAGGTTTTACATTATCCTTAGTCATACCCATATATGATGTAATATTATATTTGGTGAAATATTCATCTATATCTTGATAACTACGGAACATACCAAGACACTGCATTCCCCATGTTCCCATATCGGTACGACTGCCTTCATGAATCTTCATATAACGTTGATTGGTTTCCCAGTCCATCATAAGTACCTTATTATCCGTATACCCGGTATTCACAGACACTTTATATTTAAAATCTTTTCCTATTTTATCTCTCCAAGTCACAGATAACTCCATACCATATGTGTCCAACTCTCCATAATTAAAATTCGCAGACTGTGTTCCTACTGTACCTGGAATAGAAGCTGAATATGGGAGTAACATTTCGCGATTCCACTCATAATAACCATCAATATTGAATGATAAACGGTTATTCAACACATTGAAATCCAAACCAAAGTTTGCTTTATATGACTTATCCCAGTGTGCATCACGGTTTACAGCGGATATTTCTTTATTAATAGTTATATGATTACCAGCGTTTGTTGATGTATTAACACCAAATATAGGTCCTTTATCTTTATCAACCGCATAGTTCTGCATCCATTGCCATGCTTTCGTATTATCCCGACCTGTTAAACCAAACGAAGCTCGTACTTTCAAATAATCAACCCATTTCACACTCTTTTTAAACCATTCTTCTTGTGATATAATCCAACCAGCAGAAACTGAAGGAAAAACTCCCCAATAATTTTCAGGAGCAAACTTGGTTGATGCATCCGAGCGAAGCAGGAACTCAAACAAGTACTTATCAGCATATGCATAGTTCACACGACCAATATATGATAATGTACCAGACTCTGCACGTTTAAATTCTGTAGTAGATGCACTATTATATTGAACTAGATTCGATTGTCCATTGGTAAATTCATAAGGATTAGTAACCTGTCCCACTAAATATTCACTTTCAGCCTCTGATTTTTCAATAGAAAACAAAGCACCTATATGATGACTACCAAAATCACGGTTATAAGTTGCAGTGAAGTTCATCTGATAATTATCAGCACGGCTCATTGTACGAGACAAATAAGGATCCCCACTGGCATTGTTTATAGCAGAACCATTATTAGCTAGTAAGAAATTGTTTTCTGCCAGCAACTCTTCATAAAGAGATTCCTGCCCTTGGATAGGTGTATACAAGTGATTTCCACTTCCAGCACGTTTGGACATATAATAAAGCTCATATGACGAACCATATTGATTGTTTTTTGTAGAATTGATACTCTTTGAATAAGAGAATTTTAGTTTTAACCCTTTCAACCATTTATTCCATCCAAAATCATATTCCAGCCCCGCATTAATGTTCATATTCGATGTTTCTGTTCTATTATAATCCCCTGCGTTTTGAAGCAGAGAAAATGAATAGTTTTGCGAAGAACTTACCTGTGAATTGCTAATACCATAAGGCACGATTGGAATACCATTCACTTCTTCAGGAATATAATATGGACGAACTAACAGAAGATTATAGTCTTTCTCGTCATTACTACCTCCAACCTTCACATTCGGTTTGTTTTTCTTTCCATAGTCACCTGAAACCTGAAGACTTGCTTTTAACCATTTACTAATCTTCACATCAACACCAGCACGATAGTTCCAACGGTTATAATCCAGATTACCAAGATTACCATCTTGATCAAAATAAGATATTCCTCCAAAATAATTAGCTCTTTCTGAACCACCGGTCATATTGATACTATGTTTTTGTGTCAATGCCGCTTTCCAGTATTTGTCCAACAAGTCATAATTCAAACCTTTCATTGCATTCAACTCGTCTGCCTGAAACAAATCATTTTGCAAATTAATAGATACGTCAGTCGGATCAGCCGCACGTACAGCATTCCAAAGTTGACCATATTGGTAAGCATTCAACATCTTAGCACGCGAAACCTCATCCACAACGCCAAAAGTTCCACTATATGAGATCTTAGGTGCACCTTGTTTACCTCTCTTAGTAGTAACCAATATAACACCATTGGCAGCACGAGCACCGTATACAGCAGCCGCAGCATCTTTCAAAACCGAAATACTTTCAATTACAGACGGATCCAAATTATTAAATGCAGTTGCTCCTAAGTTTTCTGTAACATCACCAATTTTCACTTCTACAGGATAAATATACCCATCAATAACATATAATGGTTCTGAAGCAGTACCACCAATATCTGATAAAACATCATTTTGACGAATATTAATCCGAGCATTCTCACCAGGTCGCGCATCTCCACCACTAACGCTAAGTCCATTTACCATACCACTCAACGTACTTGCCAAGTTACCGGAAGCAAGATCCTGAATATCATCCATAGGTACAGTAGCAATAGCTCCTGTTAGATGCGCTTTTTTCTGCGTACCATAACCTACCACTACAACCTCATCTAACTGCTGCGTATCTTCTTTCAGTTCAATCTTAGTCTGCTTAAAATCTGATAATACCTGTGTTATATACCCTATATAAGATATTTCAACCTGTTTTCCAGATGGAACAACAACCATAAATTTACCATCCAAATCAGTTATAGTTCCAGTAGTTGTACCTACCACCTTCACAGAAGCACCAATAATAGGTTCCCCCGTCGTATCTACCACTACACCTTTGAATGTCTGTGTTTTCTGGGCAATAGCAGGTAAAGCCATTGTGAAAGCCAGAAATATGCCAAGGCACAATTTGATTATATTATTTTTATGTTTCATCTTTATTGTATTATATATTACATTTAATATTACTCATACCAACGAGGGTCACCTGCTTTTTTTTCTGTAGCTAAACTAGCATTAGGCTTAAAATCAACTCCACCTTTAGCTTGTGTAAGGTCAAAGCTAAGATCAATAGGTCCTTTAAAGTTAGGGTCCTCAAGTGTTGCATAAGGTTTGCCATTTGAATCCGTTCTTCCTCCAGTGTCATTATTTTCAGAAGCCCTTGTTATTCCCCAAATAGTATTACCATCTGTATATCTTTTAGCTTGTGACTGTATCGCTTGATATAAACGCCAGCAATCATAAAAAATATTATATTGTATAGTAGTGGTTAAAGTATTTGTATTAGGTAATTGATTCGCAAAATCTTTATTTGCCATTGTTTTACAGAAAGTATTATAGGTAATTGTTATACTACCGGTATTATCTGTATTTCCCCATGTTTTTTTAGGTTGAGCATTACTAGAACTACTATAGCGTACAAAATAACCACTACATGTAGTATTCAAATTATAAAATGTACTATTTTCAACTCGCAAGTCTTTAATCCACCCACCACCATTAAAGTCGATAACAGAATATGAACCCTCGTTTTTCAATTGTACAATACAATTTGCAATACGGAAATCTTTCACACCATAGTTCTTTTTATTACCATAAATCAAACTATTAGGAATATTTCTAAAATTACATTCTTGAAATATAATAGGACTGTTAATCACATAAAATCCTGAATTAGCTCCATCATTTGTATACCCTAAAGCATCAGTCGTAATAGAAGCATCCGGATTTTCGCTTAAACAAAGAATCCCTTTTTGTGAGGACATATCTGTGCACTCAAAATTAATATACTTAATCTTTAAACCTCCCTGTGTCACAAGTCCACCATTGGCACCAACTTTTATAGTCGGACGATTGTCTTTGTCTCCGCGGAATGTCACTGTATTCAACTTAAAATCAGCTATATCATCTAATGTATAAACTCCTCCTGGCTCCAATACAAAACACTGCTCCTGATCTTGGCTAAAATCTTGAATATTAGCATTAACATAAGCTGCAATTTCATTGTTTTTATGAATAGTTGCAACTGCCGCAAATGCTTTGTAATCTTGAATAGTAGCTGTTTGAGCATCCTTATTATTTAATTTTTCATTACCCATTGTTTGTACAGTGACCTGATAATTAGTATCTTCTAATTTCGGGAATACCATTGAACTCCCGTCTACTATACTATCTGCTATTACTGCAACTGGATTAACTGGATCGTTCATATTATAAACATTTACCTTAAAACCACCAGCTCCCATAACAACAGGCCATGTTAGCTTCAAACTCTCTGACCCATCAGCATTAGTTAAGGTAGAGAAACTTATATTTTCAGGAGATTCCAACTGTGCATTTGTCACACCTCCAGAAAAGGTTTCATTATCATCAAAACCTTTAGCACAAGAAACGAATAAAAGAATTGCTGACAAGCCCCATAACTTTCCGGCAATCTTCATTTTAATCTTCATTTTACTCTTCATAGATTAAATTTTAATTTAAACAAAAATAATATATTATATCTTCAAAATCTAAAAGATCTTTTAAGGAAAGACGTACAATCAAAAAATATGTAATCACTTAAAAGAATAAAAAAAATAGATTTTGCATTTTTTTCTCTCTCTTTGTAATATTAACTATATCATAATATCCTCCTATCTCTGTTGAAACACCTCTTTCAAATACTTAATATTCGTACTATAATTCTTTTTCACGTTCCGCACGTCATCCTTATCGCGCGAACGTTCTACTACCAGCCATCCAATCCATCCCATCTTATCCAGCGTCTTTTTCACCTTATTCATGTCCAATCGTTCATTATAAGGTAAAGTCACTCCATCTGTGTCCGTACAGTGAATCTGGCAAATCCTCTTTTTCCCCAGAATTTTCAGCTCCTTGCACAAATCCCTTCCATTCTCCAATGCATTTTGAAATTTAAAATAGATCTTGATTCCGGGAGAATTAATTTCTTTCAGTAGTTTCACATCTCCTTTTGCATCCAGTTGAGTTTCAATACCAATCACCACTCCTTCAGAAGCTGCCATATCTCCTACCTCCTTCAAGCGTTTTACAACTTCTGTCCGTAGTGCCGGAATCTTTTCCCATCCGGCTTTGATTCCTCCCAAAGGAAGAAAGGCTACTTTGGCATTCATCACTTTCATGGCATGAAGGCAATCCTGAACTAAATCTTTATAGTTAGCCCGCTCCAGAAAAGACTGTCCATAGAAACCGGACATAGCAATAGAAGAAACTTCTAATTGATATTTTTGAGCAGTTTCACGAAATAACTGCTGGAAATGGGGCTCACGCAATTTATTATCAAACATTTCCCTCTTGCCAAGACCACCCATATCCAATTCTACACCGTCACCATTCAATTCATGTACCAATTGGAATGAACCGATTTTCTGACGTTTCAGAATCATCCAGTCACATACGGCTATTTTATAACGTTGTTCCTTTTGCTGCGATCCGGCAATTGCCAATAGAGGAAAACACTCTGCAAGTATCAATATCCAAAGGATATGTTTAAATAAATTTCTTCTCATTTTTTATTTTATTGCATACGATTTACATAGTAGACGTATGGAATAGATTTTTGTAATCACCTATAAAACAGAGAATAACTAAAAATACTACGGAGTATAATTTAATAAAAGTAAGATAGTGACGGTATCCAAGACAAATAGTGACGCTATCTTGGTCCGATACCGTCACTATCCCGGGCATATACCGTCACTATTTTCGAAGAAGTAATAACAGAAGTAAATGTAAAAAAATGGGCTGCCGGACTATAAAAAGTCCGACAGCCCTGTCAACCCAAAAACGATACCTATGAAACACTGTGTGTTATTTCAAATCAAACTTTAAATATTTGCCGTGAACAAGTTCATCATGTGTGATATGATATTTATTGAACTTCTTGCCATCCAATAGTACCTTATCAATATATAAAGTTCCTGGTTGAGTACGATTGGTTTCAATCACCAATTCGTTCTCTTTATACCATTTCGGATCTAACCGGATCGTTACCTTATTAAAGACCGGAGTCGTCAATGTATATTCGGGCAGTCCGGGACAATCCGGATAAAAACCGATCATATTGAAAATAGCCCAGGAAGACATCGTTCCCGTATCATCATTTCCTGGAATACCATCAGGTTTTGTTGTAAAGTACTTATCTAATAAACGCTGCGTCTCTTTCTGTGTACGCCATTCTTCACCTTTAAAGTATGAGAATAAATGAGCATAAGCAATATCCGGTTCATTTGCCGGGTCGTAAAGTCCTTCATCAAAAACCATTTGTAGTTTATCGATAAAAGGTTTCTTTCCACCCATTAATTTCGCCAAGCCATATACATCATGTGGTACATAGAACGTATAATTCCAGGAATTACCTTCATGAAAACCGGGATTCGGTTCAAAGTTCTCTCCTTGTCTCGGATTAAACGGGCTATAAAACGTCCCATCGGGGAGAATCGGACGGAAAGTACCAAATTCTTTACTATAATAATGTTTGTATCCTAAAGAACGTTTATAGAACATCTCCGCATCTTTCTTTTTACCTAAAGCATCTGCAAAACGAGACAGTGCAAAATCAGCAATATAATATTCCAATGCATGAGAGACGGAATTGTCATACTGTTCACGAAGGGGTACATATCCTTTAGACATATAATCATCATTATCAGGACGCATCAAGTTTTCTGCCCCCGGTAATGTAGCAGATTTGTACATTGCCTCATAAGCCAAATCAACATCAAAGTCACGCAAACCTTTCATCCAGGTATCTACAATTACCGGAATACTCGGATCACCTTCCATTGTCAATGTTTCTCTGCCATATAATTCCCACTTAGGCAACCATCCATGTTCACGATACATATCAAGCATTGTACGTACCATTTCCATCTGACGTTCCGGATAAACCAAGGTTAGCAATTGATGAACATTACGGTAAGTATCCCAAAGAGAAAATACGGTATAGCGATCACCTTTGGTTGTCAGGATCTTATCACTTTCCATGGCCGGATATTCTCCGTTCACATCCTGCAAAATATTAGGATGAATCAGCAAATGATAAAGCGCTGTATAAAACACAGTCTTTTGGGCATCTGTACCACCTTCCACTGTTATGCGTGACAAGTCATCATTCCATTTGGAACGTGCTTCCGCATGGATCTTCTCAAAATCCTTTCCAGCCTGTTCACGATCCAGATTCAAACGGGCATTTTCTACGCTTACAAAAGAAACTCCCATTTGCACTTCTACCTGTTCACCTTCTTCTGTATCGAAGGAGAAATAAGTACCAATGTCATCTCCTGCTATTTCTTTTCCGTAACGAGTATAAAGTTTATACTTTCCCTGATCCTTATCCCATTCAGCCTCAACACCCATCATCGGACGTTGTTTCTTCCAATACCCTGTTGCAGAAGGATTCTTCTTAACCCGCAATACAAAGTAAATGGGGAATACAGCTTGAGGATTATAACAAAATGTACCAAGTAGTTTGACTCCTTCCACTTCACAATCGCTTACACGACGAAGCATAGCGCCACTCTCATTCGTTAATCCCTCCCCCAGATTCAGCAGGATATGGCTTTTCCCTTTCGGGAAAGTAAATCGGGCAATACCGCTACGCGGAGTAGCCGAAACTTCTGTTTTTACATTATATTTAGTCAGATAATTAGAATAATAGCCCGGTGAGGCCTGTTCATCCTTATACTTACTACCATATTCTTTATAATCCACATTCAGTTCTCCGGTAGTAGGCATCAATAATAAAGAACCTAATTCCGGACAACCGACTCCACTCAAATTCACATGAGCATATCCGGTAAAGAAACAATTTGTATATTCATAAGGCGTAGACCACCATCGGGCATCTTTATCGTATGTGTTTTCGGAAGATCCCATCACATTGAAAGGAACCACAGACATCATACCATTGGGGCAAATCGCTCCGGGATTAGTCGTTCCGAAATTTGTAGTTCCGATAAAAGGATCCACATAATCTATCAAAAGACTTTTATCCGTATTTTTAAGGGGAGGGCTCCCCCCTTCCCCCGCATAGGCGGAAAGAAGGGAAAAAGCAAGTGTGTAAGTTAATATAATACGTTTCATATCTTTATTAAATGATACTCGTTCGTTTCGTAAAATCGATAATCTCTTTTATATATCCGAAGGCCATACCTACCACAGTATCTGCCGCACCATAATAAACAGCAACACGTTCACCATCTTGCAAAGCAGCACAGGGGAATACTACATTAGGAACGTCACCCTGAAGTTCGTAAGGAGCAGCCGGACCAAGCAGATATTCACGTGTACGGTAGAGGACTTTTTCCGGATGATCTTTATCCAATATGGCAGATCCCATAGCGTAACGGAAACCATTACAAGTAGTGATTACACCGTGATAGAACAGCAACCAGCCTTCATCTGTAAGGAAAGGAACTGAACCTGCACCAATCTTTGTACACTGCCAAGCGCTTTCCGGGAAAGGAGTCACTTTCATTACACAGCGGTGTTCACCCCAATATTTCATATCCGGGCTATAGCTGATGTATATATCGCCAAACGGAGTATGTCCATTATCACTGGGACGACTCAACATCGCATACTTGCCATCGATCTTCTGCGGGAAAAGTACACCATTACGATTGAAAGGCAAGAAAGCATTTTCGCACTGGAAAAACTCCTTAAAGTCAAAAGTATAGGCAATACCAATCGTAGGGCCATGATAACCATTACACCAAGTCACCCAATAGCGGTCTTCAATCCATGTAACACGAGGGTCGTATTTATATTCCGACTCAATCATTTCCGTGTTACCTGCTTTAAACTGAATAGGTTCATGATTGATATCCCAATGAATTCCGTCCTTACTAAAACCTGCAAAGATATTCATCTGTACAGCTTTGTTATCACAACGGAATACGCCTGCAAAACCATCCTCAAAAGGAACAACAGCACTATTGAAAATACTATTAGATGAAGGAATATGATAACGTCCGATAACTGGATTTTGTGAGTAACGCCACATAACGTCCGTACATCCGACAGGACGATCTTCCCAAGGAATTTGAATTTTATTCATAATCGTTGATTTTATATTATTTATTTTTTGAGTCATCATACGTGAAAGGTATGAAATAAGTAATCAGAAAAGCTGGAATAGTTGCGATTAACACATAGATAAAGAAATTACGATATCCTAATAAGTCACTAAGATAACCACTAACCATTCCCGGAAGCATCACTCCCAGATTCATGATTCCTGAAGCAAATGCGTAATGTGACATTTGATGTTTGCCTGGAGCAATCTGTTGCATCATAAACAACGTCAATCCGACAAAACCAAAGCCATAACCAAAATATTCCATTGTTATACAAGTTCCGATCAGATATACATTAGTAGGCTGTGCAACTGCCAAAAAAGTATAGGCAACAAACGGAAGATTAAAAATACAACAGAGAGTGAACAGTGTCTTTTTCAATCCGAACTTAGAGACATAAATACCTGCTAACAATGAGCCTAAAACGAAAGCAGCGGAACCAAAGATACCATTTAGCGTGCCGATCTCTGTTAACGACAGTCCTAAGCCGCCTACATCCCTTGAAGCACGTAAAAACAGCGGAGCTATTTTCATGATAAAGCCTTCTGCCAAACGATATAAAATAATAAAACAGATATAGTAGAGAATATGCTTTTTAGTAAAGAAGTTAGCAATGACTGCTACCAGTTCGTGCCCAACTTCTGATGCTGTTTTCTTCGTTGTTGACGGAACCTGTGTAGAAGGTAACATTTTTATATGATAAATACCGATCAGTACCATTATTGCCGCAATTACGCTGAAAATAATCATCCATGCAGATGAATACGCTCCTTTGTTAGCATCTATCGAAGCACCTTCTATTGCTCCGAAGTGCTCTGCCAATGCTCCTGCCATAGCAACTAATCCTCCATTAGCAACCAATTTGGCTACATTATAGAAGGCACCCTGCACTCCGATATATTTTGCCTGATCTTCTTTGTTCAATTCAGCCATATATACACCATCACAAGCAATATCGTGCGTTGCTCCACTAAAAGCAATCACTGCCATCGTAGAGATACTTATGGCGAAAAAGTAATCGAAAAACAAAGAAAAGGCTACTATTCCAAACAATACACCACTCAATAATTCTGTAATCAATACGAAGAATTTTTTCGTCCGATACATTTCAAGAAAAGGACTCCACAAAAATTTCAGTGTCCAAGGCATCATAATCAGAGAAGTCCAGAATGCAATTTGCGTATCCGAAATTCCAAGATCCTTAAACATGAAAACAGAAACCAAATTAATAGCAATAAAGGGAAGTCCCATTGCAAAATAAGCAGTAGGTACCCAGCAAGCCGGGTTAATAGTTTTTCGTTGAGAAGCAGTTTTATTCTGTTGCATAAATCATAGTATATAGATGAAAAAAAACATTTTTCTGACCCATCTATATATAATACAACTAAAAGGGGGAAACTACTAACGTCTCCCCCCTACTTTTTTTATTTTATTATCACTTCGTCTATAAAGAACCACGAAGGATGACCTACACCATAATGCCAAGTCGGACATTCTTTCGTTCCAGTGACTTCTACTTTCACATAACGAGTTTTTATCGGTTCGGCTGATTCAGCCTTGACTCCACGGAATTTTACCTCACCGGTACGTTCTTCCGGTAAATCAATCGTTTTCCAATGTGTATAATGCTCACCGTCTTCAGCATATGAATAAACCACCTTTAGAGGAAAAAGAATCCAGGCCCCTATTTGATGAAGAAAATCTGTTTCCACACTTTGTATCTCTTTCGCTTCGCCCAAATCTATAACGAATGCACCATCGGTTCCTTCCCAACCAATCCAGCTATCAACAAAGGTTGCTCCACCAAACAAACCGTCAACCAATGCGTTTTTTCCTAATGCCGCATATTTTCCCGTAGGAGGAATTAGATAAGTAACTTTTGCACCCAAAGCCAAACTTTTTTCTTTCTGCGGCATGTAACGTTTACGATACAATTTGCAATAGTCTACCGGTGAATTGGAACGCTCATTCAATGTAGGAACTTGAAACTCTTTCACGCGTTCCTCAAAAAGGTCTAACTTTTTATTGATATCTACCAAATCTTTTTCTGTCTCTGTTCGTGCAATCTCCAGTTCTGAATACTGAATTGGCAGACGTGCCCGTTGAACTCGTTTTAAGAAATCGGGATCTGCTGCAACAGCCTTTTCAGCCAAATCAAATAAATGATTATAACGACGCATCAAAGCAGGCTTTAGCATGCCATACTTATGTGATACGGGTGAATCATATATCCACAACCGCTGTCCACTACCGATTAATGCGCCTTCCATTATCTTTATGTACTGATAAAGATATGGCGCTGCTTCACCATAATATCCATGCAGAAAATGTTGCATCAATGAGTCTACATTAACTTCGGGATTCCACATTAACTTTGACACTAAATAAGCACGAAGTTCTGCAAAATCTCCTCCCCTGCTCCCTGCTATTTGAGAGAAATGCATGGTGGCATGATTCTTTTTGAAAAGACGGATATTGTCCTGTAAAATATGGAAATTAGGAAATGGAGCCAGATAATTATCAAAGTTAATACCGTAATCCCACACGAAAATATTATTGGTAATCTTAGACCATCCTTCCATGGCTTTCACAAACTCTTTTCCCGAAGCATTCTCCGTCAAAGTTACTTCACGGTCACAGTCAATATCACACAACATAATATTCACATTTGGCAAAGGTTTCACACGCTTCGGAGGATTCATTGTATATAGATAAGCCAATGTGGAAAACTCTTTATCCGGAAAACGGGCAGCCAACTTATTCAGAAAAGTGATGATGCTTCCTGATAATGCTCCTTCATAATCATCAATTGCCTTACAAGCATCACACGTACAATTTGTATAATTACCATCATTCTGACTTACAGACATGATATGTTTATCTGGATTTACTTTGAAAATAGAATCAACACGTTGAGCAACAATCTCAAAAACCTCCGGATTACTCAAACACCACTGACTGGCCTTTCCCGGGTGGCGTTTTCCTTTGAAGTAAGAATAATATTCCGGATGTTCTTTCCCATAAATGGATGAAGGCAGAAGCTTATCAAAAGTATGCACCCAATAACCGGCAGCAAACACTTCATTCGGTTCCTCTAAACGATTCCACCACTTATAAATAGAGTCTGTATGGATAGCATAACATTGTGTCTGACGATAACGAAAGCCCGGGTTTTCGACTTTATTAATGAAGGGTAAGTTCACCGTTTTTGAAGGGGTAAGAGAATATTCATTCTCTCCCCAATAATCGATACCCAAATATTGCTCCAATAAAGTAACAACCCCATATACAACACCGTTTTCTTTACCAGATATTTTTAGAATACCATCTTGAGTAGAAATAGAGAATCCATCCTCTGTTACTTCCGCTGGAGATTGACCACCAATGAGAATATCTCCTTTTCGAGGAGTTTGACTTATAACAACAGGCAGCTTACAACTGGTTACTTTTTGAATAAATGTTTGTAACAAATTTGCAGCTGTCCACGATATTTGATTATTCTCTTTCAAAATGATCCTAGAACTTGTATTCCCATTAGTTACTAACATAGTTTGAGAGAGAGACGGAAACGCCACACTAATTCCCATAAACCATAAACAGAACCGTAGAATAATAGATAATTTCATGTTTTTCTTGCTATTAAAAGTTATTATATAATAGTAATACAATCAATATGATACTATTAAACAATCAATCTTTTTCTTTTTTCATTTATTAACTTATATAGTAAGTCCCACTTTATCCGAAAAAACGAAAAAGCGGGACTTAAAAAATTCAATAACCTATTAACTATTTCGCATATAGGTCAAATTCCGTAAGGCTGACCGTATTGGGACCTTGTTTCACATAATACTTTAAATAACGCGTTTCAATAGCTTTCGAAAACTTAATATATTGTGTGCCACTTCTTGAAATAGTTACAGTTCCGATAGATTTCCATTTTATTCCATCACCTGAAGTAAATACTTCTACTGCAGTCGGTGAATAACTACTAGCATAACACTTATTTCTTATTCCTGTTAATGTCTGCACCTTACCTATATCCACAGTTAACCAATATTCTGCTCCTCCATCACGAGCTACATCAGAATTTGTTCCATCAATTAGATTTTTAGCATCTCCACGAGTCGTCGGGGCAACTTTTACAGTCCAGCCAGAACGATCGGCAATCAAAGTACCTTCAGCCGGTTGCCCGGACTCTACATTGACATGAATATTTTGAATTTTCACATAAACTACTCCTCTGTTAGAGCTAAGTGCATCTAAGTTATTACCTTCTATAGAAGATATGGTAACTGGCAACAAATATCCCCCTTCTGTAGTCAACGATCCTACATTTAACAGCTCTATTTTTATAGAATCTCCAGATACACTTTCTCCATTTTCAATAGTAACAGTTTTATTGGTGAAAGAATAATTTTCAGCAGGTAATATGTTATATTCCGTATCATTAGCTTTATTGTAAGCACTTACTAGATTATCATCACTATCGGCTGTTATTTTCACATCTTTCGATAATCTCTCCGTGGCACATGCAACAAACCGATAATTAGGTTGTAACTCATTTACGACCACTGAATTATCTTCAAAATCACTGACAACGATGCTTCATAAGAATCTACCGGAAAAACTTTCGTAGAAAGATAAAACTTAGAATTTACAGTAACTTCGTCATCATCGTCACAAGAGATGCACAGTGGTGATGCCATTAATGACATCACTACTGTTTTCCATATTATATTTTTCAATCTCATAATTACATCATTTGAATATTATATTATTTACCATCTGATCTAATGCCATCTACCCATCTGACAACTCCATTAGGCGCCGTGGCTTTATTTCCATGACCAGTTGCGTCTTTAAACTCGGTTCCTGCCCCTTCATTCAATTTCCAATAAGCCTCCAAGCCATCCGTACCCGGATTTATCGCAAACATATTATTCTGAATCTGCGACTGTGAAATAGCAGTAGTCCAAAAACGTACTTCGCTAACTATAGCATCTGTAACCATCCAATCACCATTGCATATACCAAAACTATTCTTAACAAGACGCAAAGGTTTTCTTGGAAGATCTAATGTTGCATCAATATTTCCATTTACATAAATAGTCAATTTCACTCCATCACAAACAAATGCTAAATGATACCATTGATTATTTTTAAACTTAGTAGCAGCATTTACTTGAGTACCTTGTGTTTTTATCTGCAAAATATTACCAGGAATCGGGCCATCACCAAAACGGATATAAATTTCACCATCTTCTGCGATACCATTACCTGGACCTGCAGAAAATATTGCTTGATTCTGATAGCTAGGAGGACCAGGATAACCAACTCCAGGAGTCACCCCATCCCCAAGTTCGCTCATATTAATACGCATTTCAAGTGACCATTGAGTTACTGTATAATCCTGACGCATTTCCATAGTAATTGGTTTTGTACCCGTCAACACTGGTGCAGAGGTTATAATAACCTGATCCATGATATAAATCATCACATCTGCACCTTCCAAAGTTTGTTGCCCACCTGATACAGCAGTAATAGCAACCGGTAGTGCAAATTTATCACCAGAATCAAGCATTTCCTTTGTCAACGGATCAATTGTTACTTTAACAGTAGGAGCCACTAATTCTCCTTTTTTTATAACCACTGTCTTTTGATCAAAAGAATATGAACCTTCCGGCATAGATTTATAGTTCGTACCACTTTTTGTATTATATACTTCCAACGATTTCGGACTTAGTCCCAAAGTAACTTCTATATCTTCTGTTGCAATTTGTCCCGACCGAGGAGTCACAGTGACAACACTACCCTCTTCAGCTACTGTTACTTTTTTAGATTCATAAGACAAACTACTGGATTCAGCTAAATAAATTCTACTGCCGATAGTATCATACTTTGCATCTTCACAACTTGCTATAATTGCACAAAGCAATATGGCAAAGGCGAACATTATTGTATTTTTATTTTTTACCAGATATCTCATAATTATTATATCTTTAAATTTATTATTTTACCGGTGGATTCATAATGCGGATAGCATTACGCAAATAAGGATAAGATTCTTCTGTACCATCAATTGTATATTCATACTCCATATGATAAGTTCCGACCCCTCCTTTTACACATTTTTTCCCGTCAATAATAGGCGTCCAACGTGCCATACCTTCCAAAGACTTCATTTTATTTCCATATCGATCTGTGAAATCAGCACCACCAGACAAAGCCCATTTTTCAAAATTTTCAGTTACAATATATTTCTTAGCAACTTCTTCTGCAGTCAAATGCCCATCGAAGTTTCTTATTGTAGAGTTTAAACGGCTATCCAAATGGTCACGTCCAGTATTATCTCCTGGAGAATCATAAGCCTGCACTATAAAATAATTAAAATAAGGACCTGACTCCGATACAATACTTTGTGGCTCACCGTCAATTACTAATAGCCTGTCTGTACCCGATTTTGGTCCGATTCTTTCTCCCAAGGTCTGAATGAACAACAACATATTCTCATCACTTCCACTCATGTTACCTCGATGACCAAAATTAGGCTCATAGTCAATATCAAAGCCATCATATCCATATTTATCAATACTATCACATATTGCATGGGCATATTTCTTTATAGCTTCTTCCTTATTCTCATTCCATCCCCAGAATTCCAGATAATTATCTTTATATTCCTCGGGAGTCAATTGGTCACCGATATTTTGAACAATAAAACACATCAAAGCTTTAGTACCTTTTACATTTTGTACATAACGCAAATCTTTTGTTTGCGCTTCTGTCAAATGTCTCCAGTTCCCCCAAATAGAAACAAAATCTACACTATCAGGAAGTCCAGCTAAACATTTTTCTAAGGTAGCTCCATTTCCTGTCCAATTACCAAACCATCCAAAAGCAACCGGATGATCTGTTTTTTTATAAGCGCGAAGCTGGGCATAGTATTCTTCCGGAAGTGACGACTGAGTCATATCTTCCTGGAATTTTGGTTCCATGTCTGTCCAATCATCACACGCTGTATTCGCAACCGTTATGCCAAATAACAACATTATAAAATAGAATATCTTTCTCATACTATTTATATTAATATAGATTATACTATTATTCACTTATCCCTACGCTGCCACCAAACCTTAGTCTGATAATTATCAGCGCCACCCAATTTACTTACAGCAGCATTTACATTAGCAGCATTACGAATATATTCCGATGGTGGGAACGGAATACGATTAGCAGAAGGAAGATTGGTTACATTTCCATTCAATAACGGGAAAAAACGCGGATACCCAGTACGACGATACTCACTCCATGCTTCTTGTCCCAAAGGCCACATTGCAATCCATTTTTGGGTTATTAATCTTTCCAGTTTTTCTTCCTCACCAGCATCATCTTTCCATTTGATAGTTATAAAGCTAATAGCACTTTCATTCCCCTTATTCTCATTAGGATCTACATAATCAGCCTGAGTACTTGATTCATCATTCAGGTATTGGTCAATACCATCCGATACTCCCCATTGTGCAAAAGAAAGTCTGATAGCTGATTCATACAAATCTTTCACCGTTTCTCCTTTTACATCCCATCCTAACATTGCCGCTTCAGCTTTATTAAAAGCTGTTTCAGCTGCACTCATCCATAAAGTACGATCCATCTCTCCAACATTTATTCTAGAGAAAGTCGGTCCGGTAATATCATTACCATAAGACAAGCCTGCACGCATCCCCACATAATCATCATCTCCTTTATCGCTCGTTTTCTTTTTAAAATATTTCGACATACGCGGATCGTTATACCCTTTCATATAGGACGTAATATCCGCAGAGACACATTGATCGGGCCATTGTACCAATACCGTATACAATTGATTTTTAGTACCTAAAGAAGTTGCGTTATCTTCATTAGAAGTAATTACCCCAATAGAATGGTTAATAGCTTCCTCCGCCATCTGTCTAGCATATTCACGATCTGCAAAACGAATACGAATGGCCATACGTAGTTTCAGTGAATTTGCAAATTTCACCCATTTCTCAAAGTCACCGTCATAAACTTTATCATACTTAGCCATCGTTCTGTTGTTTGGATTTTCGGTCACATAAACAGTCATTACATTAATAGCATCAGTCAGATCAGTAAACATAGCATGATATGCTTCCTCCATTGTATCGTAAGGAGCCGAAAGTTTATCACTTGAAATTTGGGAATAAGGAAGTGCCCCATACATATCAAGCATACGATGCATTGTCGCAATTCTCAAAATCTGTGCCCATGCAAAGTTAACTCCTGTTCCTTGGGTTACATTCTTTATTTTATTCCATGCACCATACGTCAATACCATTACATTATCATCTGCAAACTGCCAGTTTAACCAGTTCTCGGATGCGTTATATGTAGCAAAATTTGCCCCTTTAAACTTATCTGTTGCCATTACTTGATAACGTCCATAGCAGTCACCAATCAAGGATTCATTGGTATTATAAATGTTTTCAGTAGCTATGGGATATGCATAATCACATAAAGTCAAGAAGAAAGCATTGGCAGCAAATCCATCTCGTCCAAGTTCTTCTTCCGAAACTTTTCCCAGCGGATCATTCAAGCTATTATCCATGCATCCTTGTAACATTGGAGTTCCAACAAGCATACAGCCTGCAATAGAAATCTGCGTTATGAATTTATATATTTTCATTTGGTTATTCTTTTATCGTTAAAACTGTATTTTTACATTAAATCCCCAACTTCTCAAACTTGGTTGCATAAAGTAATCAACACCTTGATAATAAGTACCAGTAGAAGCGGTAGCTTCCGGATCAAATGGTGCTTTATTATAAATCATCCACAAGTTGTGACCTGTTATTGACAAACTAAGATTACATTTGTTATTAAACCATTTGGCTGGAAGTGAGTAGCCCACCGATAACTCTTGTAAACGAACATTAGTAGCACTATATACATAGTTAGACATCAATCCACTTATTCCACCCACTTCTGTATAATAAGTCTGGGGATCCACTTTTCCATTATTTACAGGAACACCTTCATTATCACGTGCTAAAGCTGTGACCTTAGATACTCCGAACTGATCCATTACAGCTTGTGTTGGTGAGATAACAATACCTCCAAAGCGGGCAGCAAGCATGAATCCCAAGCTAATGCCTTTATAAGAGAAATCATTTCTAAAGCCTAAATTGCTCTTAGGCAATACAGAGCCAATATGAATAAATTCATCCGAATTCTTTATATCCTCTTTCTTCACATTCTGGCTCGCTTTATCAATATATACATTTCCTTCATTATCACGTTTCAAACGATTAGTGACATACATGTCTCCCATGCTTCCTCCTTTACGAAGAATAACTTTAGCCGATCCAATGCCACCTTTATCTATCTCACTCAAACTATAGTGATTACCTTCATCATCCACTGCATCATCCAAGAGTTCTACAATCTTATTTTTATTAAAACTAAAAGTCAAATTTGAATTCCACGAGAAATCTCCCCATGATTTATTGTACCCTAAAGAAAATTCCATACCTTTATTCTCAATATTACCAGACTGCGCATACATAGTCGCATATACAGCGGTTCCTGATAAAGGAACTTGGAATGTTTGTTTGCGAGTATTAGCCTTATACCAGGTAACTTCCAAACTTAAACTATTATTAAAAAATTTGGCATTCAAACCAGCTTCCCAAGAATTAGTACGTTCAGGATAAAGTTTAGGCAAAGGACGATAAGTTTGTAATTTCCATTGACTAGTCGCAGGGTCCCACTCATACGTTTTGTTGGAAGAAAGATTCTTAGGAATAGGAGCACCTACTGAAGCAAATGAGCCGCGTACTTTCAAATAAGTAATAGCTTTGGGTAATTTTACCATTTCGGAAATAACTCCTGAAAGCCCTATTGATGGATAAAAGAAAGATGATTGTTCTGTATTAATCAATGCTGAATCCCAATCATTACGTCCGGTTAAAGTCATATACAACATACTCTTCCAACCAATTTCCGCACTAGCAAAAATAGAGTTGGTGCGTTGTTTGTATCCACTTTCTATAGGATAAGTATCTTTATCCAAAGTTGTAGTCATATTATATAGACTAAAAACATTAGACATATCTTTCAAACCACCTTGGAATCCTCTTTCGTCATAATAAGTTTGAGTAAAACTACCGCCAATATTAGCACTTAAACTTAAGTCACCAAAGCGTTTATTAATATTAGCCATCACATCTGCATAAGCCTGTCTATCGTCAGCTTTATAGTACTTATAGAATCCATAAATAGAACTATTAGTAAAGTAAAGATCAGTAGAAGCATTTCTTTTATCTGAATAATCATTGGTTGCATTATCAATGCGAACGCGCCCTGTCACATCAAGCCAATCCAAAATTTCATATTTTAAACTGGCATTAGCCATGTAACGTTGTTTTTTCATGCCATGGTTCATCTCATTAGCCACCCAATATGGATTATTTTTCATACTGTATCCAGGATCACCCCATCCCCAGTTCTGTACATCTATCTTACGAGTTGTGTCATACGTTTTATACATCCTCACAGCTTCAAAGTTTTCGCCACGCGGGAACAGATATACGGCTGGTAGTGGATTGAAATATTCACCTTGTGCCATTAGATTAAGATCTTCTTGAATAATATAGCTAAAACCCACATCTAATGTCATTTTATCCTTCAGGAATTTTGTTGTATTTCTGAAGGTAAAATTGTAACGGTCATATTTGCTATTTTGAATGATACCAGTTGCATTAGTAGTACCTACAGACAGATAAGTTTGATTCTTTTCATTACCAACAGATAAAGAAACGTTATTCTGGATATTAGTACCAGTATTGAAAAAATCTTTTGGCTCATAAGTTCCGAAAAGAGAAGACGCTTTATCTCCCCATGAAGCAAAGGAACCTGCGCGGTTTATATAAGAATTTTGGAATTCAGGCATTATAAAAGGATTGGAAAAAGTAGAATTATTAGAAATAATAATTCGTGCCTTACCTTCTTTTCCCTTCTTTGTAGTAATTAAAATTACACCAGACGCTGCATTAGAGCCATACAAGGCCGCAGCAGCAGGTCCACTTAATACAGACATGCTTTCAATATCTTCCGGATTGATATCAGATATGCCCTCTCCTCTCGGTTGGGCTGAATATTGTCCGTTAGTGTCACCTTTATTTGTATTAAAAATAGGAACACCATCAATTACATATAAAGCATTATTGTCTGAAGATATAGATTTGGTACCACGCATAATTACACGTGTAGCCCCTCCAACACCGGATGAAGATGCATTGATATTAACGCCAGCCACCTTTCCAGCCAGTGAGTTCATAAAATTGGCACTTTTTACAGTTGTCAATTCATCACCTTTTACTTCTTGCACATTATAGCTTAATGCTTTAGTTGCGCGCTTGATACCTAATGCAGTAACGACTACTTCGTCCAACACCTGCGTATCTTCTCCTAAAGTAACCTTCAAGGGTTGTGCACTAGTAAGCGTGATTGCTTGGGAGAAAATCAGTTTCATATACTTTCCCTAAATTCTATTCTTGTTTGATAAATAGATTAGATGTTCTATTTTTAAGATGTCAGACTAAATACAATTAAGTAAATTCAATGAATGAGAGAAAAAGTTAGTAAGATTGCGCATGAATATGCAGTAATCAACTTGTTTTTATTCATATATGCGGTATGAATATTCGATAAAAGACGTTTTTTCAGGAATGTTCCACACCGAGAAACGAAGTGATTCTCGGTGTGGAACATTTTGATTCTTTAAATGGAACCTAACAAATCATTTAAAGAATAATAATAACTTGCTTTATAGTAGTTGTTTTCTTCTAGTTAGTGCCGATAATACAAAGAACGGAATCTTTTCATTTGATTAATATTATCAATATTAGATATTATTCTATCACTACGCGGGCGATAAAAAGAATAAATTGCAATAATATCATCCTTTTTTTTATTTGAATTACGTTTGGCTAAAGTGGAAATCCCTGCGGTTTTCGAAACACTCCTGATAACAAGATGCATATTCTAAATTATAGATAATCTGAATATGCGTTTTTTAATATTATACTCACTTTTATCCTATATCAATTATTGGTCCATTTTTCATTGTACATACAATTTGCATGCAAATGTATTAATCTAGAGATTAAAGTTAGTCAATAATTGAGCATTCCTTATTCTTTCCTCTTTTTCAAAGTATGCTAAATAGTGCTCGGTTACAGATAAGTTAGAGTGTCCCAAGCTTTCAGAAATATATGAGGTTTTCGCACCTCCACGTTTTAATACTGTAGCAAAAGAATGCCTTGCCGTGTAAGTCGTCAACTGAAAAATTCCAATGTCTTGGGCTATTTTTTTAAGTCTTCTGTTACATTTGGTTATAATACGCCGTACCAATCTAATCTTTTCAAAGGCATCTTCAGTTCCTCTAGCATATTTAAAAATATACGTTTGCGGGCTTAATCTTGGATTACCCCATTTTTGAATAATATTCCACATTTCAGGAGTAATGATTGCATGTATCTCTTTGTTATGTTTGGTAGTTCGAGATGTCTTAGAGCGTACAAAGCATATTTCTCCATCCATAATATTTGAATACTGAAGAAATAATAAATCCATAAAATTAATGCCATTACATAAATAAGAAAACACCCAGAGATCTCTAAATTCTTCTATATCTTTTGTTTCACATTGATAGGACATTACTTTTTTTATTTCAGAAAGAGTAAGTGCTAATTTACGTCCACACCCTTCAGGAATTTCATATTTATTCTTTCCAAAAGGAAAAGATGATTCTTTTATAATACCATCATGTACAGCACGATTTAAGACACACTTTAAAGCTCGGAAATAAATACTTATGCTTGAATAGCTTTTACCTTCTGATATCCAAAATTTTTCACAACGTTTAAGCCAATCAATTGTAATGTTTTCCAAAGGTATAGTGGAACCTCCGAAATCTTCTAAACTTTTTAAAGCACTTTGATAATTTAGGTAAGTGTTTGCTTGTTCATAGGCTTCCAGTTCTTTCATTTTTAAGCGAAAAGCACTGCGCAAAGTCATATCATTCATCTGCCTTCCTAACCTGACGCTTAATGTTTCAATACTAAATTCTCCTTTTGTTATCAGTTCATTAACTTGTTGCTTAATAGTTGAAAAACTACTCTCTATATCTGATCGAATTTCTGCCAATAACCGGCTTTTTACCTTTAATAACCTTGCCCAATCTTCTTTTGACACTTCCTTCCCAGTTGAGTAATATTTTTGCTTTCTTCTATATACCACTTGAACTTTAACAGGAAACTGTCCACTCTTTTTTGCTCTTCTGGTATCTAATATGGTTAAAACCGAAATTCCATCTTTTGAATATTTGAACATAAAATGAATATTTATATCTATACAATAGGTAAAGCATACATATATTGTATGCAAAATGTATGCAAATGTAATAAATCAGCCTGATTTTAATAAGTACATAAGATTCTATTTATCAAATATTTGAGTATTTATTTTTCAATTAGGAATCTTTCTATTCTATTTTTTTCGAAAAAAATCTTATCTTCGTTTAGTAAGGTTACAACATAAAATGTATTACTATTGAATAAGCGCTTATGGAATTTATTTTAAGTATAACCTTTAAATTTATTAATTATGAGAAACAGAGATACATGAAACCTTTGTGTGAAAACGGTAATCTCATTTACCGCCTCTAATTACAAATTCTCTAAAAACTATTTCTAATTAAAAAGAATAAGATGAAAGAAATTATAAAACACAAGTTTTCATACTTGTTATTCTTCCTTTTGTTGGTTTCGTGTTTTGCTTCAGCTTATGGGCAAGAACGAACGATCACTCTTAATCTATCGAAAGTACCCTTGAACACTGCTTTGAAAGAAATTGAGAAACAAACTTCAATGTCAGTAGTCTATAACACAAATGATGTCGATATAAATCGTGTCATATCTATCAAGGTAACAAAAGAATCTTTGAATAATGTAATGAATCAGTTATTCAGAGGAGTAAATGTCAGTTTTTCAATAGTAGATAATCATATTGTACTTTCTGCGAAGAGTAATAAAGAAGAGCAGCAGAAAAAAACACCAATTACTGCAAGTGGTACTGTTACTGATTCAAAAGGAGAACCATTGATTGGAGTTAGTATTTTGGTAAAAGGAACTTCAAATGGTACTATCACTGATATGGATGGAAATTTCAAAATACAAGCAGCTAAAGGTGATGTACTTGAAGTATCCTATATCGGTTATGCCTCCCAAACAATCACGCTTGCCAACGCACAACCTATAAAAGTAACCTTAGGAGAAGATACGCAAGTATTGGACGAAGTAGTTGTTACTGCATTGGGTATCAAGCGTGCAACTAAGGCGTTAAGTTATAATGTACAAGAGGTAAAAGGTGACGAATTGACAGCTGTAAAAGATGCCAATTTTATGAATTCACTATCAGGAAAGGTTGCCGGTGTTCAGATTAATAGTGGTGCAACCGGTGCTGGTGGTGCCACACGTGTTGTTATGCGTGGTATGAAATCTCTGACTAAAGATAACAATGCATTGTATGTAATTGACGGTGTACCTATTTTTAATACAGGAAAAAGCGGTGGCGAAGGATTATTTGGAGAGATGGGAGGATCAGATGCTGTTGCTGACTTAAATCCGGACGATATTGCTAGTATTAGTATGATGACCGGTCCTTCTGCGGCAGCATTATATGGTTCTGCTGCGGCAAACGGTGTTGTTTTAATTACTACTAAAAAAGGCCAAACAGAGAAAACTACCATAACAGTATCCAACAGTACTACTTTCTCTAAAGCATATATTATGCCGGATATGCAGAACCGTTATGGTACAAGTTCCGGATTATTCAGCTGGGGAGAATTGACAAACCGTCGATATAACCCATCTGACTTCTTTGAAACAGGCTCCAATGTTATCAATTCGGTAGCATTATCTACAGGAAATACCAAAAACCAGACCTATCTTTCTGCTTCTACAACTAACTCCGGTGGAATTCTTCCGAATAACTCCTATAACCGTTATAATTTTACGGCACGTAATACCACCCATTTCCTGAATGATAAACTTACTCTGGATATCGGTGCACAATATATCGTTCAGAACAACAAAAACATGGTTTCTCAAGGACAGTATTATAATCCTCTCCCATCACTGTATCTATTCCCTCGTGGAGACAACTTTGACGAAATTCGTCTGTATGAGCGTTATAATACTAACTACGGCTATATGGAACAATATTGGCCTTATGGTGATGCAAGTTTGTCATTACAAAATCCATATTGGATACAAAATCGCATCAACCGTACTTCCAACAAGAAACGTTATATGATGAACGCTTCTTTGAAATGGCAGGCTGCAGATTGGCTCAATGTTGTCGGTCGTGTCAATCTGGACAACTCCGACTACCGGAATAAAAACGAAAAATCTGCTTCTACATTAACAACATTCTGTGGTGTAAGCGGTGGTTTTGAAGATGCCATGCGTCAGGAACGTTCTTTATATGCCGATTTCCTGGCTAATATAGATAAAACATTTGGTGATTTTCATTTAACAGCCAATGTTGGTGCTTCCATATATCATACTTCAATGGATCAGTTATATATTGCAGGTGACCTGGTTATTCCTAACTTCTTCCAGATCAACAATATTAATTTCTCCGCCAACTATAAACCGGACCCTACCGGATATGAAGATGAAATTCAAAGTATTTTTGCCAGTGCTGAATTAAGTTGGAAAAATCAACTGTATCTAACCGTAACCGGACGTAATGACTGGGATTCAAAACTTGCATTCTCCAAACAGAAATCTTTCTTTTATCCGTCAGTCGGTTTATCGGCTTTATTATCAGAAATGGTTAAACTGCCCGAGGTGATCTCTTATGCTAAAATACGCGGTTCATATACAGTGGTAGCCTCTTCTTTCGATCGTTTCCTTACTAATCCGGGTTACGAATACAACAGCCAGACACATAACTGGGCGAATCCGACCGTTTACCCGATGGACAACATGAAACCTGAAAAGACTAAGTCCTGGGAAATCGGTTTGAACTTGAAATTCTGGGGAAACCGTTTCAATTTAGACGCAACTTACTATCGTTCTAACACACTGAACCAAACATTTAAGGTAGATATTCCCTCTTCTTCCGGATATAAACAAGCGATTGTACAAGCTGGTAACGTGCAAAACCAAGGTCTTGAATTGGCTTTAGGGTTCAACGATAAATGGGCAGGATTCGGATGGTCTTCTAATGCAACCTTCACTCTAAACCGTAACAAGGTGAAACGACTGGCAAGCGGCAGCGTGAATCCCGTGACAGGAGAAGCTATCCAAATGGATGAAATGAATGTGGGTTGGTTAGGTAAAGAGAATGTAGCTCCTCGCGTCATCCTGACAGAAGGAGGCTCCATGACTGATATCTATGTATACAACCAACTGACAAAAGACAATAACGGTAATATAAAAGTCGATCAGAATGGTAATCTGGGTATCACTTCATCAAACACTCCGGTAAAAGTAGGTAATCTGGATGCTGATTTCAACCTCGGATGGACCAATCATTTCACTTATAAAGGAATTGATTTAGGAGTTGTATTATCAGCCCGCGTAGGCGGATTAGCTTATTCGGCTACTCAAGGTATCTTAGATTATTATGGAGTATCCGAAACATCTGCAACAGCTCGTGATAATGGTGGTATACCTATTAATAACGGTAAAGTTAACGCCCAAAAGTATTACCAGACTATTGGTACGGGTGAAGGTGGCTACGGTCGTTATTATCTATATAGTGCAACCAATGTACGTTTGCAGGAATTGAGTCTAAACTATACACTTCCTAAAAGATGGTTTAAAAATGTGGCGAATGTTACTTTGGGTATTGTAGGACGTAATTTATGGATGATTTATTGTAAAGCCCCATTTGACCCGGAATTGTCTGCCTCTACCTCCAGTAACTATTATATGAATGTAGACTACTTTATGCAACCTAGCTTGCGTAACTTCGGTTTTAATGTGAAAGTTCAATTCTAAAAGAAAAAGCTAATGTTATGAGAAAATATTTAAGAAATATCACAGTCGGTGCCGCTCTGTTGTTACTGGCAGGAAGTTGTACCGATAAATTTGAGGAGTATAATACGAATCAATATCAAATTCATGATGCAGACCCTGCGACTTTGATGAAGTCTATGATTGAAACAATTGTGAATATTCAGCAGAATGACTCTCAAATGCAAGATCAGATGGTGGGACAGTTAGGTGGCTATCTATGCTGTTCTAACACATGGAGTGGTACAAACTTCAGCACATTCAATCAGAGTGATGCCTGGAATGCTACCCCCTGGAACACTCCGTTTGAAAAAATATATGGAAACTTTTTCCAAATACAGGAAGCAACTAATTCTACGGGACATTATTATGCTTTTGCGTGTATGATACGTGCAATAACGATGCTTCGCGTTGCGGATTGTTATGGACCGATGCCTTACAGCCAAGTAAAGAAGGGTAATTTCTATGTATCTTATGATACCCAGGAACAGGTCTATACCAGTATATTAAGTGATTTAGCCAATGCAGCTGATGTTTTGTACAACTATTATGTAGAAACAAATGGCAATGCCCCATTGGGGGCCAATGATCCGGTTTTTGATGGAAATTATTCAGGTTGGGCTAAGCTAGCCAATTCAATGCGCTTACGTGTTGCAATGCGAATCAGCGGAACATGGCCTGGCATTGCTCAAGAGGCAGCTGAAGCAGCAGTAACACATAAAGCAGGATTGATTGAAAGTAATTCGGATAATGCTATGCTTTCTTGTGGCACACAGAGTAATCCATATCAACTGGCAGCTGTAAGTTGGGGTGATCTGCGTGTGAATGCAAATATTGTAGATTATATGAATGCATATGGCGATCCACGTATGCCGAAGTTCTTTAATAAGTCTACCCTTGCCGGGAAAACAGATAAATATGTAGGTATGCGTACAGGAGATGCTGATTTTAAAAAGGCAGACGCTGCAGGATTTTCTATTCCCGCATATACGGCAACCTCTAAATTAATGGTTTTCTGCGCTGCAGAAACGGCTTTTTTACGTGCAGAAGGAAAATTGCGTGGTTGGAATGTCGGTTCTAAAACAGCAAAAGCCTATTACGAAGATGGTATTAATTTGTCAATGGAACAATATCAGGTTTCAGCCACTGAATACTTGAAGATTGACGAAGCTCCTGTCGTATCACATGAAAGTGATGCTGTGCAAAATGCTACTGTTACAATTACCAATACAGTGAGTGTGATGTGGGATGACAGTGAGGCTGATAACGTAAATGGAAAAAATTTCCAACGTGTCATTACTCAAAAATGGATCGCCAATTATCCATTAGGATTGGAAGCATGGGCTGAATATCGCCGTACAGGTTATCCGGAACTTTATCCTTGTATCGACAATCTATCAGATTGTGGAGTGAGTAGCCAACGCGGTATGCGTCGTCTAAGCTTCCCTTATACAGAGGCACAAAACAATAAAGCCAATTATGATCTGGGAGTAGCAGAACTAGGCGGTGCTGATAACGAAGCTACTGACTTAAAGTGGGCTAAAAAGAACTAATTTATATAATGCATAAAAAGGACTTTTATGAAGAAAATTTATTTATTATACATTGTACTCATATCACTGGCAACGACCTCATTGATCGGTTGCAGTGACTGGACGGAGTCGGAAGCAAAAACTTTTCCCGAATCGATCGTATCGGATGAATATTATGCGGCCTTGCGTGCCTATAAGCAGACAGATCACCAAGTTGCCTTTGGCTGGTTTGGTGGCTGGAGTGGTGAAGGTGCCTATATGAAAAGCTCTTTAGCCGGTATTCCTGATAGTGTAGATATTGTTTCTATTTGGGGAAATTGGTCGAACATTACAGAAGCTCAAAAAAAAGATCTGCAATTTTGCCAACAAGTTAAAGGAACTCGTTTTACCATGTGTTTTATTATCAGAAGTGTAGGCGATCAAATTACTCCGCAGAATATTCGTGAAAATTGGGAAAATATGGGATTTTCATCCGAAAAAGAAGCTGTGAATGATTTTTGGGAATGGCCTTCCGATGAATCAAATAAGGAAGCAATAGAAGCATCCATTCGCAAATATGCAAGCGCCATTGCCGATACAGTAAACAAATATGGTTACGACGGCTTTGATATCGATTATGAACCTAATTTCGGCAACCCCGGTAATATCGTAGACGAAGACGATAGAATGTTTGCATTTGTTGATGAACTAGGCAAATATTTCGGTCCGAAATCAGGAACAGGTAAATTATTAGTTATCGATGGCGAACCACAGAGCATAACAGGTAGACCTGAAGTCGGGTTATATTTTGACTATTTTATCATTCAGGCTTACAATAATAGTAGTCCTGGCAGTGATTCTAAACTCGATAAACGTCTTATCACAGGCGGCGTAGCAGGTGCAGGACTTGTTCAGACGTATAGCAGTGTCATGTCTGAAGAACAAATCACGAAGATGACCATCATGACCGAGAATTTCGAGGCTACTGATGCTGCTATGGACGGTGGATATGATTACACTGATCGTTATGGTAACAAAATGAAATCTCTCGAAGGAATGGCACGCTGGCAACCAAGTAACGGATTCCGTAAAGGTGGTGCAGGAACCTATCATATGGAAGCAGAGTATGGAACTTCACCAGAATATAAAAATATACGCCGTGCTATTCAAATTATGAACCCGTCATCACATTCATTACTTAAAAATTAATGTAAACTATGAAACGTATGAATTATATAAAAATTTTATGCTTCTCCGCAGTCATAACAGGCTTAGGAAGTATAGTAAGTTGTGGAGATGCAAAATACGATACTTTAGATACACATGCTTATATTGAAGAAGCTCTTTCCAGTACAAGTCAAAAAGTGACCGTACAGGCTACTGGAGAAAGTTTTACTACCCTAAATGTGCATCTTAGTAATCTTTCTTCTACAGACAATCATTATAAATTGGTTACAGATCAATCAGTACTGGACACTTATAACCATATTAATGGAACCGGATATATAATGTTGCCCAAAGATTATTATACGTTGCCGGAAACGATTACTGTAAAAGCAGGACAATATGCAGCCGATGCCCTCCCCATCGCTTTGAAAGCTTTCAGTCAGGAAATGATGAAATCGGGAGAATCATATGCACTGCCTGTAAAACTAGTATTGCAAGATGGAAGTATTTCACCGATGGAAAATACCGGAACCTTTGTTATTTTGGCAGAAAGTATTATCGAATTTTCAGCTCCAATGTTTGTTGGCGCTCCTAGTTTAAAAGCTAATAAATTCACAGAATCTCCCGAAACGTATTCACAATATACGATAGAGGTTCGTTTTCAGGTAGCCAACACAGCTGACCGTGACCGTGCAGTATTTAAGAACGGAGGAGATGATGCAAACTTCATCCTTTTACGTTTTGAGGATCCTCAAAGTGACAATGAAAATTATAAGGCACATTCATTAGTACAGATTGTAGGACGTAACCGGCTTTATTTGAATCCAAGTAATTCTTTCAAGCCAAACGAATGGCAACATTTAGCATTGGTCTGTGATGGTTCCAACTATCGACTTTACATAAACGGAGTTGATTCGGGTGTGTTGAGTATACCAACAGGAGCAACAACTTTCTCTGATGTAAATTGGTTCTGCTTAGGTGATGATTCTTATAGTAGATGGGGAAACTGTAAAATTTTGATGAGTGAAGCACGTATCTGGTCTGTAGTTCGTTCCGCTTCTCAAATTCAAAATAACATGACTCAAGTTAGCCCTAAATCTGTAGGTTTGGAAGCTTATTGGCGATTCAATGAAGGACAAGGCAATGTATTCGAAGATGCAACCGGCAAAGGTCATACATTGACTACTTCTGCTACTCCTACCTGGATTGACGGTATTTTATCTACAGATAAATCTACCGAATGGAAATAGTAATAATTTAATCGTATGTACATATGAAAAATATATTTCAATCACTATCAATAGCAACTCTACTCGGCTTGTTTGTCCCGTTCATTTCGTCCTGTAGCGATGATGAAGACGTTTTTAACGAGTGGAATGCTACGTATGTGTCTCTACAGAGAAATGACTATTTATCGGGGAATGTAAAAAAGTTCAATCTGACTCATGATGCGAATGGAATCGGAGGAGATGAAATTAAGATGGCTTTTACTGTAAAAACACAGAAAGCAGTCTCTACAGATATGGTTATCGCATTAAGTGCAAAAAGTGAAACAGAAGGGCTTGATGCAAGCCAGATCGTTTTAAGTTCCTCACAGGTTACTCTCAAAGAAGGACAGATGACTTCTGAAGAAATCACTGCGACGGTTGATCCGACGATATTTGCCAGTATCATGGAAAAAACAAGTTTCTCTTTCAGTGTCTCAATCAGTAATGTAACTACCAATGATAAGAACACTGTTATTAGCAGTAGTTTAAGTACATTGCCTGTCATTATTAATAAAGCTGCCTATTGTAATCTAAAAAGCGGTATTCCTAGTAATAGCCAACTTATCAGTAATCGCGCCGGCTGGATTATTAATGTAGAAGAAGGAGTAGAAGGCGCACCCAATAATTTAATCGATGGCAAGACTGGAACTGACGTTGCTCTAAATAATAAAGGATTCTGGTTTACTGTTGATTTAGGAGAAGCTAAGGTTTTAACAGGTATCAAAACGAATCATTGGGCCAATGCATATGCTCCTAGAGAAGTGGAAATATTACAGTCTGAAAATGGTACGACATGGAAATCATTGAGTTCATTAGCAATCTCCGGTGGTACACAGAATATTACGTTCATTTCTCCTATTACTACGCGATATCTGAAATATCAGATTATTACTATCTCTACAAACGGTCGTACGGATGTTACAGTATTTAATGTTTACGAACCCAAAAGTGAGTAAGTATTTATGAATAGATAACTATAAAAATATAGAATAGAGGCTATCAAACAGGCCTTAAGTTCATAAAATCACCCTCATTACAATGAACTGCACCCCAAAAGTTGAACACAAAACTTAAGGAGTGCAGTTCAGTCATGTAGTGAGGGTGATTTCTCGTGTTAAAGACTATCTAATCAAATCCCATTCCAATCAGTTTGCCACTACATATATGTGAAATGCCCCCAGAAAGTTATGTATCTAACTTTTGGGAGCACTTCACATCTTTATATAACGAACAAACCTTAATCTGTCAAGATCTAATTAGACAGCCTTTTAGAAACACTAACCTATCTCTTATTTCTTCATCACTCGGACAATCCGTCCGTCTTTCTTATAAGAGAAATGATTGGTATGCATTAATACATTCAGTATCTCATCAGCAGTGCTATCAGTAGAGAATTCACCGGTAAACCGTTCTGATTTCAATGCTTCATCCTTATAGATAAATTTGATGTCGTACAACTTCTCCATAATATTGGTTATTTCCAATAAAGACTGTTGCTTAAATTCCAACTTGCCATTAATCCAGAGAAGCACATCTGTAGGTTGGTTATATTCAATTAACTCTGCTTGATAAGTATCCGTATTTACATTCAATGTCTGTCCCGGTTTCAACAAATAACCATTCTCTTCCGTTCGCGGAGAATCTACCCGTACCAGTCCTTGAAGCAAGGTAGTCACTACCCTATTCTCATCTTGGCGTGCACGCACATTAAATTTCGTACCAAGCACACAAGTCTTGATTTGCTTACTATTTACTATAAATGGAGCATGTTTATCATGAGACACTTCAAAATAGGCTTCACCCGACAAATCGATTTGACGATCCGAACTCCATAAAGAATTATGATAAACTATTTTTGAAGATGCATTCAGCCATACCTTACTACCATCCGGCAACACAGTCTGCGCTCTCTGTCCGGCAGCAGTTATCACCTCATAATCCGAAAGCTTATTAGAAAGTAATCCCCAGGCAATTCCACCGGCAAAAACGAGTCCGGTAAGAAAAGCAGCCGCCACAGTAGCATAACGTCCCCAACGGATTGAAATACTTTTCCGCTTAGCCTTTTTCTCCTTTTCTCTGATAGCTGATTTAAATTGATCCAATGACGCCTCTGTATCTACAGTATTCATCACCGCTATACGCTCACCTACAAAGAGAGTGTAATAAAGTTGCTCCAAAGTTTTCCGGTTTTCCGGCCCTTCCTCGCACCAAGCTTCCACCCGAGCAGCTTCTTCATCATTACATTCACCTTGCAGGTAATTCACCAAGATAGTTTCATCCATGCTCTTTTATCTTTTTACAAAAAAACTATAATATCTTTGTAGTAATACAGTTGTGAGCACAAATATACTAAAGAGAAAAAGAAAAAAATATTTTTTCTCGCATTTTTATTTCATTTATCTACTTCTTTCATTATTTTTGTCTTACATAAATTAAAAGAGAATGTCACAATCTCCGATATATTTGGATATAAATAATAATAAGTCCGTTATCACTGCCCTAAAAGCAGGAGAAGAAAAAGTTTTTGACGTCGTCTACAGACATTACTTCCGTAGGCTATGTGCTTTTTGTTCCCAATATGTAGGCGAGCAGGAAGAAATAGAGGAGATTGTACAAGAAACAATGATGTGGCTGTGGGAAAATCGTTGCACTCTTATGGAAGAGCTGACACTCAAAACACTTCTTTTTACGATTGTCAAGAACAAAGCTCTCAACCGTCTTTCCCATTTTGAGATCAAACGAAAAGTACATCAGGAAATCGTTGATAAATATGATAGTGAGTTCAATAATCCGGACTTCTATTTGAGTGATGAGCTTTTCCGCTTATATGAAGAAGCACTAAAAAAACTTCCGAAAGAATATCTCGAAGCTTACGAGATGAACCGCAATCAACATCTGACACATAAAGAAATTGCCGAGAAGCTGAATGTATCTCCACAAACGATTAATTACAGGATTGGACAAGCCTTAAAGTTATTACGAGTAGCTTTAAAAGACTATCTACCTTTATTCATACTTATTTTCGGACCTAATTTTTTCGAACAATCATGAAATCAAAATTCGTATTTAGTAGTTCAAGCCTGTTTATCGGACTTTTTCTTTTCTTCTTCACTGAAAACGTGTGTTCACAAGAATCCGCTGATAACTGGACTCTTAAACAAGCCCGTCAATGGACACAAAAACAAGAATGGGCAAACGGACTGAAGGCAATGCCTCATAAAACAACCGATTATCAGGAATTTGCGTCACAATATCATAAGAATAAGAAAGTGTGGGACAAGACTTTCCAATGGCTAGCTACCCACGACCTTGCGAATATGCCTGCCGGACGATATGAAGTGGATGGCGAACATTGTTACATCAATGTACAGGATGCAACAACACAAGATGTCAGTAAACGTAAAATCGAAGCACACCGTCATGGTATTGATCTGCAATATGTAGTGAAAGGCACCGAACGTTTCGGAATTACTTCAGCAGAATATGCAGAGCCTATCACCGAATACAAACCGGATGTAACTTTCTACAAAGCCAAGAAAATAAAATATGTAGATTCCACCCCGGACACATTCTTCATGTTCTTCCCCAAAAACTTCCATCAGGCATTGGTAAAGGCAGGGAAAGAACCGGAGGATATACGAGTCATTGTTGCTAAAATCGAATATATCCCATAAACAGAAACATGAGTGAACTTTTAGTCTATAAAGCCTCCGCAGGTTCAGGTAAAACATTTACCCTGGCCGTGGAATACATCAAACTGATCATTCTCAATCCCCGTGCCTATCGGCAAATTCTCGCTGTCACCTTTACCAATAAGGCAACAGCAGAAATGAAGGAACGTATTCTTAGTCAGCTTTACGGCATACAGATAGGTGATAAAGATTCAGAAGCCTATCTCAACCGTATCAAAGAAGAGACTGGAAAAACCGAACAAGAGATACGGGAAGCGGCAGGCGTCGCCCTTAGCTATATGCTGCATGATTACAGCCGGTTCAGAGTAGAGACTATTGACTCATTTTTCCAATCTGTCATGCGTAATCTCGCACGGGAGCTAGAACTTAGCCCGAATCTGAATATCGAGTTAAACAACACCGAAGTTCTTAGTGACGCCGTAGACAGCATGATCGAGAAGTTAGGTCCCACTTCCCCTGTCCTCGCATGGTTATTAGACTATATCAACGAGCGAATTGCCGATGATAAACGGTGGAACGTATCGGATGAAGTCAAAAGTTTCGGACGCAATATTTTCGATGAAGGCTATATTGAAAAAGGAGAAGGACTTCGGCAACGACTACGCAATCCGGACACCATCAAAGAATACCGCAAGCAACTGAAAGCGCTGGAAACGGAAATTCTGGAGCAAATGAAAGGATTCTACGACCAATTCGAAGGAGAACTGGATGGACACGCACTGACTGCTGATGATCTGAAAAACGGTTCACGCGGAATCGGAAGTTATTTTCGTAAACTTAATAATGGTATTTTAGGCAATGATATCCGTAATGCTACAGTAGAAAAATGTCTGGAAGACGCAAAGAACTGGGCAACCAAGACTTCTCCCCGCTACGCGGACATCATTAATTTAGCCAACTCTAGTCTCATGCAAATTCTGGAAGATGCTGAAAAGTTACGTTCCAAGAATAATTTGTTACTGAATAGTTGCCGATTATCCCTGCAACATCTCAACAAAGTGCAACTCCTCGCCAATATCGATGAAGAAGTACGTCAGTTGAATCACGACAACAATCGTTTTCTATTATCAGATACGAATGCCCTGCTCCATCAACTGGTGAAAGACGGTGACTCCTCTTTTGTATTCGAAAAGATAGGAACGAATATCCATAACGTCATGATAGATGAGTTTCAGGATACCAGCCGGATGCAATGGGGAAATTTCAAATTGCTCTTACTGGAAGGATTGTCTCAAGGAGCAGACAGTTTGATTGTAGGAGACGTTAAACAATCCATTTATCGTTGGCGAAATGGCGATTGGGGAATTCTCAACAGCCTGAATAATCACATCGAACATTTCCCGATCCGCGTCAAGACATTAGCTACCAACCGGAGAAGTGCAACCAATGTTATCCGGTTTAATAACCAAATCTTCACAGCTGCCGCCAACTATCTGAACGGAGTATATAAGCAACAGTTAGGCAAGGATTGTGAGGATCTGCAGAAAGCCTATGCCGACGTTGTGCAGGAATCTCCCCGAAGTACAGAAAAAGGATATGTAAAAGTCTCTTTTCTCGAACCCGACGAAGAACATGGTTATACCGAACAGACATTAATCAGTCTGGGAGAAGAAGTGCAACATCTCCTCACCTCCGGAGTACGACTGAATGATATAGCCATCCTGGTACGAAAAAATAAAAGTATTCCCCGAATCGCCGACTACTTCGATAAGGAGCTACACTATAAAGTGGTATCAGACGAAGCCTTCCGCCTTGACGCCTCTCTTGCCATTTGTATGATGCTGGATGCACTGCGATTCCTTTCCGATGAAAATAATAAAATAGCACGTGCCCAACTGGCCGTAGCCTATCAAAACGAGGTTTTACAGAAAGGACTGGATTGGAATACTCTCCTACTCCTCCCTGCCGAGAATTATCTTCCCGCCGCTTTTCTTGAAAAGACAAAGGAACTAAGGCTAATGCCTCTTTATGAGCTTTTAGAAGAACTTTTCAGCATATTCGAGATGAATCTTATCAAAGATCAGGATGCTTATTTATTCGCTTTCTTTGATGCGGTGACCGATTATCTGCAAAGCAACTCTTCCGAGCTAGACGGATTCATCCGGTATTGGGACGAAACATTATGCAGTAAAACAATTCCGAGTGGAGAAGTAGAAGGTATCCGGATTTTCTCCATACACAAATCCAAAGGATTGGAATTCCATACCGTACTCCTTCCTTTCTGCGACTGGAAACTGGAGAATGAAACCAATAATCAGCTAGTATGGTGTGCCCCGCAAACAGCACCATTCAATACATTGGATATTCTTCCTATTAACTATTCCACCCAAATGGCTGAATCGATTTATGGTAACGACTACCTGCAAGAACGTCTTCAACTTTGGGTAGATAATCTCAATCTACTATACGTTGCTTTTACCCGCGCTGGAAAAAATCTCATTATCTGGAGTAGAAAAAGTCAAAAAGGTACCATGTCCGAACTATTGGCAAACACCCTACCGATAGTAGCCCAAGAAGAAGGGATTGACTGGGAAGAAGACTGTTACGAGCAAGGACAACTATGCCCTTCCGAAAAAGAAAGAATCAAGACATCCACAAACAAGCTAACCCAGAAACCAGAGAAACTCCCTATTCGGATGGAATCCATGCGGCATGATATTGAATTTCGTCAGTCCAACCGCTCTGCTGACTTCATTCAGGGCATTGAAGAAGAAGATTCGGACGACCGCTTTATCAACCGCGGACGTATGTTACATACTTTATTTTCTGTCATCGAAACTGCAGAAGATATCGATCCAGCCATTGAACGGCTTATTTTTGAAGGAGTTATCAGAAATGATGAGAAAGAAAAAGTGGCTCGTGAAGTTGCAAAGAAAGCTTTTTCTTCTCCTGAAATTCAAGATTGGTATTCCGGAAAATGGACACTCTTTAATGAATGTGCTATTATCTATAAAGAAAAAGGAGTTCTGCAAACCCGTCGTCCGGATCGTGTAATGATGAAGGACGATCAGGTTGTTGTAGTCGATTTCAAGTTTGGTAAGGAAAATCCTAAATATAACAAACAAGTGAAAGGATATATGCAACTTCTTACCAAGATGGGATATAAAAATATCACCGGCTACTTGTGGTATGTGGATGAAGAAAAAATAGAAAAAGTATGAAAGCTGTTCCTCTCATCGGCATTGCCCGTCATCGACTAACGATTGACGGTGAAGGAGTTACAACATTAGTTGCTTTCCATGGCTGTCCGTTGCGTTGCAAATATTGTCTCAATCCGACATCTTTGCAGCCCGATGGTGTTTGGGAGAGCTATGATTGTAACCAGCTCTACGAGGAAGTACGCAAAGATGAACTTTATTTCCTGGCGAGTTGCGGAGGAGTCACATTTGGCGGTGGAGAACCTTTGTTACAAAGCGAATTTATCAGGCAATTCCGCCAACTCTGTGGCCCGGAATGGAGAATCACTGTCGAAACCTCTCTCAATGTTCCGCAACAGAATGTAGAAGAACTGATTTCTATTATAGACAATTACATAGTCGACATCAAAGATATGAATAATAACATCTATCAGCGATATACCGGAAAGAATAATGAAAACGTCTTAAGTAATTTGCGATATTTAATCGGGAAAGACAAAGCCAAGCAAATCGTTATCCGGACACCACTCATCCCTTCCTATAATACGGAGAAGGATATTGACCAAAGCATAGAACTTTTGAAAGAAATGGGAATCACCCAATTCGACCGATTCACCTATAAAACCCCTAATGATTAATGCCATGGCAAGAGGAAAACAAACCTGTAAAATCTTAAAAGAGATTCGTCGGCAGATAGCCGAAGCGAATGATATTGAATTCATTACCTCTGAATGTCAGTATCAGGGAGATTGTTTGGGTACTTGCCCCAAATGCGAAGCTGAAGTTCGATATTTGGAGCAACAGCTTGAACGAAAACGCCGTGTAGGTAAGGCCATCACTCTGTTTGGACTATCAACTGGTATACTTACAATAATACCTCCTACTTCATTGGACGCAGAAACACTGCAATGCCCTAAAATGAATTGGACCATTACTGCTGACAGCCTGATACAAGAAAAAGACATGAAAGGGGAAGCCCCCTTTTATGGTCCGGAAAAGCTACCGGAATTTCCCGGAGGAACAGAAAAATTTATAGAATTTCTGAAAGAAAATCTTCGTTATTCAGAAATAGATAGTATTGCTAATAATACATACACTGATGTAAAATTCACTATAGATTATGACGGACAAGTTATCAACCCTAAGATTACCCGCAAGATACACCCCAAAGTTGAAGCTGAAATATTAAGGGTCATGTCTCTCATTCCTCGTTGGACACCCGGCATATTGGCAAATGAGACAGTACAAGTGACATACAATCTGATGCTTTCATTCAGTGCGATGTATGGCCCGGAATTGAGAATCACTTATACTCGTATAAACTATCCTGACGTTTATGAGGAAGTAGCTGTTATGCCCGAATTTCCTGGAGGACAGAAAGCTCTCATGGTATTTCTTGCAAAAAAGATTCAACACCCTAATGCAGGATTAGGAGGTAATGGTGTACAGGGGCGTACTATTATTCAGTTCATCGTTGATAAGGAAGGAAATATAGTCAAACCAAAAGTTGTACGCGGCGTAGATCCTTATCTAGACAAAGAAGCTTTACGTGTCATTAATCAAATGCCTAAATGGAAACCGGGAGAATTGGAAGATGGTACTAAAGTTGCCGTTTATTTCACCGTTCCTGTTATGTTCCGATTACAATAAATACAAGAATCAGAAAAATAGTTTAATCAATATGCAATCATTTCTCCAACTAGTCGCTCATGATTTATATACCAAGATAGGAAACGACCTGTCACGTACGGTACTCGTTTTCCCTAATAAACGTGCTAACTTGTTCTTCAATGAATATTTAGCAGGAGAATCCGATAAACCGATCTGGTCACCAGCTGCCATGAGTATCAGCGACCTGTTTCAGAAACTATCCGTACAGAAAAGCGGCGATCCTATTCGATTGGTCTGCGAACTTTATAAAGTGTTCAAAGAGGAAACACGGAGTCAGGAAACATTGGACGATTTCTACTTCTGGGGCGAATTGTTGATTAGTGATTTTGATGATGTAGATAAGAATATGGTCGATGCCGACAAATTATTCAGCAATCTACAAGATTTGAAAAATCTGATGGATGACTATGAATTCCTTGACAAAGAGCAGGAAGAAGCCATACAACAGTTTTTTCAGAATTTCTCCATTGAAAAACGGACCGAACTAAAAGAAAAATTTATTTCCCTTTGGGACAAGCTAGGTACTATCTACCATCGTTACCGTGCGAACCTGACAGAGTTAGGCATTGCTTACGAAGGCATGCTCTACCGGAACGTGATCGAACAACTCGATACCGACCAACTCAAATACGACAAATACATATTTGTCGGGTTCAATGTTTTGAACAAAGTAGAAAGTGACTTTTTCAGAAAACTGAAAGATGCGGGCAAGGCACTCTTCTATTGGGACTATGATATCTTCTACACCCAACAAATCAAAAAACATGAGGCCGGAGAATTCCTGAAACGTAATCTCGAGGAATTTCCGAACGAACTCCCGGAAAGCTTTTTCAACACCTTTAAAGAACCGAAGAAAATACGTTATATTTCCGCTTCTACCGAGAATGCCCAAGCACGTTTCCTTCCCGGATGGATTAAGGCGATAACAAACGATCATTCACAAATTACCGTAGAAAAGGAAAAAGAAAATGCTGTAGTGCTTTGTAATGAAGCTCTGTTGCTTCCCGTACTTCATTCCATTCCGCAGGAAGTGAAGAATGTCAATATCACCATGGGATTCCCATTGGCTCAAACTCCTGTTTATAGCTTTATCAATGCCGTAATGGAACTGCAAACCAATGGTTACCGCTCCGATACCGGCCGATTCACTTACGAGGCAGTATCCGCCATATTGAAGCATCCCTATACCCAGCAATTATCATCCCATGCCGGTCCCCTGGAACGTGAACTGACCCAAACAAACCGTTTTTATCCACTTCCGTCAGAACTTAAACAGGATGATTTTCTAACTACCCTCTTCACTCCCCGTAATGGTATAAAAGAACTATGCGATTATCTGATCGAATTAATCAAAAACATTTCAACCATTTATCGGAAAGAAGGAGAATACAATGATATCTTCAATCAACTATATAGAGAATCGCTCTTTCAAAGCCATACCAAAATCAACCGTCTCTACAGTTTGATTGAAAGCGGAGAACTAAATATACGCACCGATACTCTGAAACGACTGATTACCAAAGTACTGACATCTTCTAACATTCCTTTCCACGGAGAACCTGCTATCGGAATGCAAGTCATGGGAGTATTGGAAACACGTAATCTGGACTTCCGGAATCTCATTATATTGTCTCTCAACGAAGGACAACTTCCAAAATCCGGAGGAGATTCCTCTTTTATTCCCTATAATCTCCGGAAAGCATTTGGCATGACCACTATCGAACACAAAAATGCAGTGTATGCCTACTACTTTTATCGACTGATACAACGGGCAGAGAATATCACGCTACTCTACAATACTTCTTCGGACGGTCTCAACCGTGGAGAAGAATCCCGCTTCATGCTGCAATTACTTGTAGAAGGTCCACATGATATCACTCGCGAGTATCTGGAAGCCGGACAATCTCCGCAAAGTACCCAAGAGATACGAGTAGAAAAAACACCTGAAGTACTAAGACGAATCTATCGTGCTTACGATAGCACTCATCCAAATTCACTGGTTCTCTCTCCTTCCGCCCTTAATGCTTATCTGGATTGCCGGTTGAGATTCTACTACCGCTATGTAGCGGGCTTGAAAACACCGGACGAAGTGAGTGCTGAAATTGATTCCGCTCTATTCGGAACCATTTTCCACCTCTCCGCCCAATTAGCATACACCGACCTGACTGCAACCGGAAAAACGATACAGAAAGAAGATCTTGAACGCTTATTACGCAATGACGTGAAGCTACAAAGCTACGTTGACCAAGCCTTCAAAAAAGAATTATTCAAAGTTTCTCCCGAAGAAAAACCGGAATATAACGGCATACAACTTATCAACTCCAAAGTAATTGTTTCCTATCTGAAACAATTGCTGCGTAACGACCTTCAATATACTCCTTTCGAAATGGTCGCTATGGAAAAGAAAGTTTCAGAAGAGATTACTATACAAACAGGACAAGGACCGTTCACTCTCCGTCTGGGTGGCACAATCGACCGTATGGATGCAAAAGAAAGTACCCTGCGGATTGTTGACTACAAAACAGGAGGAAGCCCTAAAATACCTGCTAATATCGAGCAACTGTTCACCCCATCGGAAACACGCCCGAACTATATCTTCCAGACTTTTCTGTATGCTGCTATCATGAGCCGGCAACAATCGTTAATGGTAGCTCCTGCTCTGCTCTACATCCACCGGGCAGCATCGGAAAACTATTCGCCTGTTATTGAAATGGGAGAACCTCGTAAACCGAAAATACCGGTAAACAACTTCGCTTTCTTTGAAGATGAATTCCGTGAACGCCTGCAAACATTATTAGAAGAAATATTCAGCGAAGAAGAGCCTTTTACGCAGACAGAAGATACTAAAAAATGTTCGTATTGCGATTTTAAGGCTATCTGCAAACGATAAACCGAAAATAGAATATACCAATTAAATAAGGGCACGATTTACATATTCATGCAAACCGTGCCCTTATTATTTCTAGTCGTATTATCTATAGTTATCTTATTTCTCCAACAATGGAATTGAGAAACTAAATGTAGACCCGTCTCCCTTCTTTGAAGTAAACCAAAGTTTACCGCCATTTTTGACAACAAAGTCCTGACACAATAACAATCCGAGTCCCGAACCTTCTTCATTGTTTGTACCAAAGGTACTGAAATGAGTATCGGTATGCAGCAACTTCTTCTGATTTTCGTCATCAATACCGCAACCACTGTCTTTCACACTTACGATTGCCATACCGTCTTCTTCTGCCAGTGACACCACTACTTCCGAACCTTCATTGCTAAACTTAATCGCATTACTGATTAAATTACGAATCACCGTCTTAATCATGTCAATATCAGCACGAACAGCCACATTCTCTACAGGCACATCTTGTACTATCTTAATATTTTTCAGACTGGCCACCATCGTAAAGATTTCACTTACGCCCTCTACGACTTCCACCATATTAATATCCTGATAAACCACTTTCAGTTTACCAATCTGGCTCTTCGTCCATTTCAGCAGATTATCAAGCAATGAGAATACATCTTCTGTTGTCTGATTAGCCATTGTCAGCAATTCATACATCTCATCACCAATTGTTTCGCTTGGCAGATTCAGAATCAGCATATTCAGCACCATCTTGATAGATCCCATTGGTGAACGCAAGTCATGTGCAATCACAGAATAGAGTTTGTCGCGTCCCATGATCGTCTTACGCAACTCTTCCGTTTGTGCAACAATGATTCTTTTCGCTGCAACCAACGAAATCTGGTGCGTCACACGAATAATCAATTCTTCTTTATTGAATGGCTTTGAAATAAAGTCATTACCACCCACCTGAAATCCTTTTACGATATCCGCCGTACTATTTAGAGCAGTCAGGAAGATAATGGGAATTTCAGCCATTTCGGGGTCTGCTTTCATTTGTTGAGCTACCTCAAAGCCACTGATATCCGGCATCATTACATCCAGTAATACAAGATCCGGATTTTCCTTCTTCACTTGTTCCAACGCCTGTGTTCCATTACCGGCAGTCACAATTTTGAATTTCTCGTTGGTCAAAAGTACCTTTAATAAAAGGACGTTTGATATTACATCGTCCACAATAAGGACTTTATATTCAGAAGGATTAATTTCCATATTCATAATTTTCTTTTTTTATGCTTCAGACATTTTTAAAATATTCAATCATACGCTTCAGCCCCTCTTCAAGTTCAACAGTAGGCTGCCAGCCCAATTTCTCTTTAGCCAATGTAATATCCGGTTGGCGTTGCTTCGGATCATCATCCGGTAAAGACTTAAATACAATCTTCGAAGATGAACCGGTCATACTAATGATCCTTTCCGCCAATTCCAATACCGGAAATTCATTCGGATTCCCCAGGTTTATAGGACCTGTAAACTCGTCCTCCGTATTCATCATTCTTATCATTCCTTCAATCAAATCATCAATATACTGGAAGCTGCGTGTCTGCTTCCCATCACCATATATTGTTATATCTTCATTATTCAACGCTTGAAGAATAAAATTAGAAACAACCCGTCCGTCATTCGGCAACATTCGCGGACCATACGTATTAAAAATACGGATAATCTTCACACGCACATTATTCTGACGGTGATAATCCATAAATAATGTTTCTGCGCAACGCTTTCCCTCATCATAGCAAGACCGGTAACCTACCGGATTCACATTTCCCCAATAGCTTTCCGGTTGCGGATGAACGATTGGATCTCCATATACCTCACTCGTAGAAGCTTGCAGAATCTTGGCATCCAGTCTCATTGCCAATCCCAGCATATTAATGGCTCCCATCACAGATGTTTTGGCAGTTTGAATCGGGTCATGTTGATAATGAATGGGAGATGCCGGACAAGCCAAATTATAAATTTCATCTACTTCAGCCGAATAAGGATAAGTGACATCATGCCTCACCACCTCAAAATGATGATTATCCATCAAGTGAATGATATTATCTTTCGAACCCGTAAAAAAATTATCCAGGCATATCACGTCGTGACCTTCGTTTATAAGCCGAGTACAGAGATGAGAGCCTATAAAACCGGCTCCGCCACTTACCAATATTCTTTTCATTCTAAATATTTCTATTGTTTACTAAAGAGACGCTGTCTCTTCGTTTTGTTTATGGTCACAAATGTAACCGATTTGCTTAAAATAAACAATTTTCGGAGAGGATATTTTAAAAAAAAGCAGATTTAAATAGTTTCAATTTCCGAAACAACTTGCCACTGACAAATGTTTATAATAGAAAAGTATTATTTATTAGAACTATTATGATGACAAATAATCCAAATGCAAACCTCATAGAAGCGATGAAGGAAAAGCTTCCGCTCAAAGGACAACTGGCAGATATGTTAATGGACACGCTATACATAGGAAAAGAGGCAGTATACAGAAGATTGCGCGGTGAAGTACCTTTCACCTTACAAGAGTCGGCTCTTATTTCAAGAAAACTGGGTATATCGCTAGACAAGATTATAGGACTAAGTTTCAAATCGAACGCCATGTTTAATATAAACATTGTAGATTATGACGACCCGTTCGAGAGTTACTACAATATCCTTGAAAAATATGTCTCGCTAATCAATACGATGCCGGATGACCCGAATTCTGTAATGGGAACTTCTGCCAACATTATTCCCCAGACTCTCTATCTGAAACATGAACTTCTGGCAAAATTCCGTTTATTCAAATGGATGTACCAGAATAAATATATTGATTGCAAGAGTTTCGAAGAATTGGATATTCCACCGAAACTGGTCAATATCCAGAAAGACTATGTAGCAATGACACGTCATATCCACTCCATAGACTATATATGGGATAATATGATTTTCCAACACCTTATCAACGATATCCAATACTTCGCCAGCATCCATCTCATTTCCGACGAAACAAAAGAAGAAATCAAAAATGAATTATTCTTATTGGCGGACGAACTGGAAGAACTGGCTATCAATGGCAAGACAGCCGATGGCAATCGTGTACGCATCTATGTGTCGAATATCAACTTCGAGGCAACATATAGCTATGTAGACACCAATAACCTGCAAATGAGCCTCATACGTATTTATTCCATCAACTCCATTACCACGATGGACAACGAAATTTTCTGTACCTTGAAAGAATGGATTCAACCTCTGAAAAAGTTCTCCACTTTGATATCCGAAAGCGGTGAAATGCAGCGTATTCAATTCTTCAAGCAACAGCGAGAAATTATTGACGCTCTTTAATTTTATTTTCGCAGATTAGAACTTCAAAAAAAAATCAGTTCCAATAAATGAAAGTAGATAAGATTCTTATCTACTTTTTTTCATTCCCTGTCCTCACCGCTTCCGTTTGATTCCCAATCAGAAAAAGACACATACATTCATCTCTGTTTTTCCACACAAATCTTTCAAACACAAGACGTAATTTTGCATAGAATGTATCACAAAGATTATTAACATTAAAATTAAAGGAACAAACAATGAAAAATGGTATTCTAAACGAATTAATATCTACAATGAAGGAGCGAATTCCTCAAGATATGAATCTGGCCAATACTTTGGCTGACATTTTATGCATGGGAAAGGAAGCTGTCTATCGCAGATTGAGAGGTGAGGTGTCTTTTACAATAGACGAAGTAGCGCTGCTTTCTCAAAAACTCGGTATTTCTATCGACCAGATTGTCGGTAGCCATGTATCTAATAAAGTTACTTTCGACCTGAACTTACTTCATGCCACTAGTGCGCTGGAAAGTTATTACGAAATAATCAACCGTTATCTGCAAATTTTCGACTATGTGAAAACAGATAATACGACGGAGGTGTATACTGCATCCAATTCCCTTCCCTTTACACTTTATTCTTCCTATGAGAATTTGTCTAAATTCCGTCTTTGCCGATGGATGTATCAGAATGGAGATATAAAGACGCCACATTCTTTGGAAGACATGTCTGTGGATGAACGGATCGTCAATGTGCATAAGAAGTTGAGTGAAAGTATAAGACAGTGTCCAAAAACGTTTTTCATCTGGGACACAAATATCTTTTATTCTTTTGTGAAAGAGATCAAGTACTTTGCCAGCCTGAATCTGATAAACAAGGACGATGTCATGCATTTGAAAGAAGAACTTCTTCAGTTACTTGGCGTGGTAGAACATCTTTCCATAAAGGGAGAGTTCAGCGAAAACAAGAAAGTGTCTTTCTATCTGTCCAATATCAGTTTCGAAGCCACTTACAGCTATATCGAGAAACATGATTACCAAGTCAGTCTGCTGCGGGTATATTCTATCAACTCGATGGATTCGCAAAGCTCATATATCTGCCAGATGCAACGCAATTGGATTCAATCGTTGAAGCGCCACTCTATTCTGGTTTCGGAAAGTGGAGAAGCACAGCGTATTGCTTTCTTGCAAAAGCAGTTGGAAGTTATCAATACGTTGTAAACAAAGGGAAACACACTAAACATTGTGGATTCTAGGAATAAAAAGAAAAGGATTTAATAGACGAGCTGTATCAGAATGAAGACAAACAACATTCTGATACAGTTCTTTTAGCTTTTATTCTATTGTGCGCACACAACGATACCAAGCCCAAGTTGTGGACTCTACCGTAGCCCATGCGCCGAATTCACCATTATTATGTCCGACCAGCCAATAGTTGCTATCGCGTGAAGTCAATGTCCAGTGCACAGTACTAATCTTCTCGAATCCGTTCCCTGTCCAAGTAGTCGAGTCACCGAAACCTTGGTTTTCGATATTGGTTACAGCCCCTCCCATACTAAGTACTAAATACATCTCACGCTGAGTAGGTAGACGCCAGCCACTCCCTTTGCTTTCGCATGCCGCTTTTGCTTCCGCCCAAGTTTTACCATTACTACTGGAATTTTCAATCTGAAACTTAGGAGCAACCTTATTCATTGCGCCACTTGTATCCGGAGTTTCACCTGAAGCAAATAACACCGAAGGATCTGTTCCTCCACTGGCATCGCGAGAGACAATAGTGACCCCCGAGGATTCTACCATCAAATAAGGGTACTTCTTTCCGCTATTTGTATTATCCCTTACGCAACGAAAATAATTATTATTACTAACAGGTGCGGAATCCGGATAACCTGCCGACATTTCCATCCCAAAACGTGTTGTAGAGCCTTTAGCCTCATAGTATGATGAAGACCAGTAGTTACCTGTCCAGTTTTGATACCACCCATATATATTCTGACCGTCATGATAATTACTGTTAATCGCATTACCACCCAAAGCATTTTCATAGACAAATGACAGCAACAGTTCACTAGCAGTAGGCAGACGCCAACCATCGCCTATATTCCTACAGATATCCTCCGCATCGGCTACATTTTCCAATCGCCCCACACTTTGGTTAGTTCCGTTATAATATCTCCTATTATCAAACCGAAGCGGATAAAGATAGAAAAGAGGTTCCCCGGCAGTTGTGTAAGATTTGGTTTCGGACACCATCTGAAGGTCAATCGTACGATAAAACGGGAATTCTTCATCCGCCACGGTATGCATTACATTTCTGAACGTGATTCTTATCGTTCCGCTTTTTCCTTCTTTCCACTTGCCGGGGTGAAGCTTCAGCCTGAAATCGTATCCATGACCAACCACATCATTTCCCTTGCCGTCATCATAGCCTATGATAGACTCAAGATACATCTTGTCGTCCGCATTCTTTCTACCTATAATTACATCATTATCCGAATCGGTCCGAATCAGTCCGGTGCCATCATTGTTCGTTATATTCAATTCCTCAATATCCATAATTTCCCAATTGTTATTGACAAACAATTGCAAGTATTGTTCCGCACCCAGATTGACTTTATAAGTACGACTATTGACTGTAGTGGAAAGATATCGGAGTGAAAACTCCAGCTCCCCCTGATTGATGGGGAATTGTACTTGAGTAAGGTATCCTTCCTTATCGTACAGGTCGAACAACATAAAGTCCCAACGCCACCACCAGCCTGCACCATCTTCAACAGTACCATCGCCTGCTCTTCGCGGATTAGGCTGTATGGTAAACGCCTGTACTCTTTCACTGAACGGTATCGCATTCGTCCTGTCTAATTGCGGAACCAAACCGCCGGCATTATATTGGACCATATTGACACCGCCAGTGCCATAAAGCTTACCTTCTATCCTATCCACAGAAAACATGACATACACCGTCTGCGGTTCGAGAGGGAGTTCGTCGCCATCAGGATTTCGAATTGGAAAAAAAAGACCTCTCTCCAACACATTTCCGTATGCATCGACAAATTTGATAATTCCCGGATCTATTGTATACTGCGTCACTTCAATATTGTGAGTCAGGCGCCCTGCCGTCAACGTAACAGTAGCCTTACGCCCAACACCAATATTTTCATTATTAAAATATGGAATCTTCAATTTGAGTTGGGTATCATCGTTTGCAATGCCCGATGCCGCATCAGCTCCACCTTCAAATTTGAGCCAGTCGTTCCCTGCAGTAATGGTGGCCTTCCAGCCTCCGGGACTGTCAGTAAAAACGTCTATAGCATAACTATTATTCTGGTATTGAGTTACAGCGACCTCCGATTCACCCACTCCAAGCATATATTGCCCATTGTAGACTATATCTTTGACCTTATCACGATCATAGTGTATCAACCGGAATTTCAGGTTGGACATGACTGTATATGATGCCAGCGCCTCGCTAAAACTTTTATAACCGGTTCCCAATGCTTGGGTAATGGTAATGATGTATTTATGGTTTCGCTTCAAAGGCAAATATTCCACCTGCTCTCCTGTATTTCCGTTTTTGGTAAAATCCACCCGGTAAAATGTCGATTCACCCGTACCGTTCCTTCCTTTCACAATCAGGCAAGTAGCATCCTTACGGCTCGCTTCTCCGTCTGCTCCCGCACCACCGGCATCCTCTGCCGCCAGGGATTCAAATGTATAAATCTCCCCATCGTAGGGTGTGTTACCATTTACGGAATAACGGATTGCATCCCCTTCCTCCGTCATTTTACCACTGCCCGTGGGGAGAACAGGAGTATCCGGAGCCGGTTCAGTAACCTGCCCGTTCGTGTTCCATGCCGGAGCAATATATCCGGTGGTATTGTAATTGGCCAGGTAAACCTCTTCGACCGTGAAATTTGAAGTGACACTGTTATTACGGATATCAATACGCGCCAGCATACGTTTCATATTTATGCCGGTTATCGGATCCATCGAAGGAGTGATTTTGCTTATTACCTTCTCCCCGTACATCGGAATCCGCGTATACCCACCAGTTGTCGAGCCATCTGCCAACCATTTGCCGGTCTGGGTGTGGAGCATCTTTTCCATTGCCTCAACCTTGGTGGTCGCTCCCTTCGTGAAGCCCGACACAATATTATCAAGTTCCTTATTTGCCACAACCACGATGCAGGTAGATGCGGTAGTGGGAGAAAGCACAGCAGAGAAACTCACAGTGGAATTGTCAGCCAAGTCCTGAGTGACTCCTGTAGCGCTGCCCCATTCCAGAAATACTGCCGGTGTTTTTGACATATCAAAAACAAGAATATCCACCGTTTTTATTTCGTCTTCTTTCTTTGCTGTTCCCGTTCCGGTCATCGTACGCGAAGATACGGACGGGAGGTTTACATCGGGAACCGTTAATGTAAAGCGAATACCGTTTCCTGCCGGAGAAGGCGTCGACTCAAATTCTTCCTGTACGCATCCGGTAAGCCATACCGTCATCAACAGAACAGACAAAAGATAGCACTTTCTTTTTATTGAAAACCCATATTGCATATTTCTATTTCCTTTCCTTAAACTTTGATATTGCATATTCGTCATTATGGTGCGGTCAATGTCACCGTTATTGGCAGATTATCACCATTCGTATTGGTTAGTATGAGTCTAGCCGTATCACCGGACACAGCATCGGCTCTAAAGTAGAAGTAAACCGCATCACCACTCACGCCACTTGTTTCGAGCATTGTCTCACTGTTAAGCAGAATTTTATCCGGATCTTGTATCTGGGTTATCTTCCACTCCCATATTCCCGGATTGCCCGAAGTAAAGACAATCTTGCGACGTCGCATATTTCCGGTTCCATTATCGTTGCTGTCCAACTCTACGTTCGAGGTCAGCCACTCTCCGTCTTCTCTCCACTGGCTCAACAGTACATGGTGCCGCAAATTACCGGCATTGATATAAAAGCCTGTTTCCCGCTTAGTTCCGGTTCCTGAATTAAATCTGGGCATCACAACCTGGATATTATACGTATACACTCTTTCTGAAAGGGATATCTGAGTCATATTAACTGTCGGCCACGTATCCATGGTACTTTTGTTTAATGACGCCCCCGGCAGAAATCCTGTATCCGGATTAGCATCATAATTCGTTTTCACTTCTATATTGACAGTGACCCCATCACCAGCCGTCTGTACCTTGGTCTGCGATAATTTGAGATAATACTGTTTATCGAAAATTACATTCACCTGGCTTTCCGTCCATTCAAGCGGGGTAGCTGAAAGCTGATAGGTTTCGTTGGATATCGTAAGATTGTAGTTGATGTACTCGCCCGATTCCCAAGAATGCGGATTCTTGGCGAGAATATCACTGAACAGGAATTCCCGATCGCCAAAGTTGGTGGTAACAACGATTTTGGCGGTTGCGGAGAAAGCGTCAGTCGGCAACATGAGGAATGTATCACCTATCAAGGTGGCATCTTCAGTAACTGTTTTGTTACCGGTGGGAGTAGAAGCGACCTTCCCGGTGGCGACATCGCTCCAGACAAACTTCGGTTTGCCGTTTTTCGTCGTGGTGGTCGGAATTTCAGTCATCGCAAGGTTACCGCTTTTTCCCACATTCTGGAATTCTATTTTCTCGATAGTCACCTCATTCGGTACAGGAGCTACTTTCTTGAATGTAAAGGTAACCTTGGTCAATGTGTGGTAGAAGTGTATATTCACACCTTCAACCCATATAGGGCCCGATATAGCCGCCAATACATCGACATGATTGGCGGCGGATTCATTCGCTGTATAATTCAGCACCATTTCTCCGGGATCAGTGAAACTCGCAGTAGGCGCATTCGCATCACTGTACGGATACCAGGAGAAGAACTTCATGCTCGCATTCAACAATCCGGGCCAATATTGCAACGGCGAGATGGTGGCTGTCAGGTCGGCGTTAACCGTAGCACTTGCATTGAAGTATGGTTGGGGAACAGAAGCATTGGGAGTCAGTGAACCGTAAAGACCGAAAGTCTCTTCTTTCAGATCGGTATTCGAAGAGATTACCGTACCACGAGTGTAGACATAGCCGCCTTCTCCAATACGTTGCACAACAATTAATTCCTTATCACACGTCATCTCTTCTCTGACACACGAAAAGAGGACAGCCGAAAGGACAGCCATTGCCATAATCATCCTAATATTATTTATAGTCTTTATCATCTTACTTCTTTTCCGAAATTAAAAACAATCAGCGAAAGATATTACAAGTCCATATCCAAATCAATGTCTTGTCTTTCACCCCAATCTTCTACGCTTATCGTCAGTATCTGAATACCTATTTTTCCTACGCGTGCCGTTACCTGATACACGTTGTTCCGACGGATCTCCGTAAAAGGTTGCGCTGTCGGACTACCTGTGCCGTCAACCTTTGTTACGCTTTCAATTACTTTCCCGGTTATTCCGGTGACGTCCGAAGGCCCTTTCGGAACATTAGTCATACTGATAGACAGTCGGTCGGAATAATCCGACTTGAATAGGCGTTCGGCTGTGTAGAACGAGCAAAGCAACTTCCGGTTTTCAGCTCCGGGAGCCGATGAATATGCCCAAGTTTCTGTAGTCGCAGCCGTCCAGCTATGCGTTAATAAATTGCTTTCCGACACGTCTTCCTTCACCTTTCCGTAGTTTTTTGAAGAGTCGGCGTTATCACGCGTGCCGTTGCCCACATTTCCCATCACGAAATAGCTATCATGGGAAAAATTATGCAAGGTGACACTGGTGCTTCCGGCAGTATATCCGGTCACTGCCCCGCCGTCTATAGCTTCGATAAAGACATCTACCCGGGCTACGGCACGTTCGATCACCATTTGCACTGTTTTGGTTTCATCGGGTGCTATGGATATATCCCGGATCACTCCTGTCATAGGCATTCCGGTCGCCGAAATAATCTGCCCGTCATTATTCAGTATGCTGGAGATGTCGTAAATCATCTCTTGTAATGTCAAAAGATTAGCTATACCGTCAAGTTGGCTTGTGAGACTCTGCGGTTCGTTGGCAATAACTACGACCAGAATATCATTGCTGGAAGTCACTTCGAGAAGTTGCGCATCTATATCAGTAGCTGTCTCCGGAGTGCTCAACAGGATGTGTTCATTCACATCCAGCCTCACGCCACCGGGCGTACTGCCGAATACGATAAACCGCATGGAGTTTATCTTCTCCTGTTGTTCCACATCCCCATTGTTCACCAAGTCGATGCTAAGTTGCGCCCTGGTAGTATGGGCAGGCAACTCATAAGCCACATCAGCTTCTCTACTACATGAGAACAAAAGGATGGTGGATGCCAGATAAATGATATGTAATAGCTTTTTTCTCATTCTTAAACTTCCATCCCGTGGAGCCAATGAATCCAGGTCCCCACGACAATACCAATTTGAAGGAATCCTCCTCCGGGTTTTTCAACAACTGTAAATATCAGGTTCCATTCACTCTGCCTGTCAAGATACTCCTGAAAGGGAAGTTCCGTTCCGTCGTAACGGGAAACCGGCCGGGCAATGCTCAATAGTGTCATCAGATTGTAGCTCCAGACTTCGGCTTCGGTATTCGCATCCCTTATAATAAACTTATAATCCCATCCGCTCCTGTTGAGCAAACGCATCGTATTCAGGCGTGCAGACATAACCACATCGGATATTTCACCCGGACCTGTATAGTAAGGCACATAAGTAACCGGCCCTTGTCCTGTGGGTTCGTTTTCCCAGGAATAAACCGCATTTTCCGGTGCCTGAATTTCAAATGTATATTGTGTGCCATCCACTTTATTTTCCTCATATCCCATTAACGCGAGATTAAACCGATTGGTGTCACGTATCAGGTTCACCGGATAAATTTTATGGTTGGTATTGGATGGCAGGGTGGTCCACTTCCACAACTTCTCCGAAGTAAAGATGCTGAAATTCGAAATTAACAACACCCATCTCCCGCTTCAGGGATACAATGACTTGTTGGAGGGTGGTTGTTCCCGGCACCAGTTTATTACCTGCATTGTCCGAAAGCCGGAATCTGTCAGACAGACTTCCGACGGTCAGTACTTTATAACTTCCGAAATCGAGCTCGTCGGTCAACGACATCCGGCTTCCACCAACCAGCGCAGCAACCTCGGCACTTTTGGTGAAAAGCAATTTATCATCGCTGTCGAACACAAGTACATCCACCGATTTAACCTGCGGATTAAATGCATCCGCATATTCCATATTGTAGTCGAATACAAATTCCAACCAAAGCTCGCACCGTGGCAGGTCTTCGCGTATACTGTCGCACGAAGCCATACATAGCATCGAAGCAACGATAAGGAACAGCGATTTAGTTTTTCCGAACATATCTTTTCTTTTAGGGGCAACCCTATCGGTTTGCCATTTTATATTGTCAGAGATCTCTATTTTGTGACCTCCGGTTATTTCCTCTTTTTGGGGCGCGCTTTGCATTTCATTGCATCTCGGATGCGCCGGTATATTTCAGTGCTGTTTTTGGGAAGCCTGTCACCGGCTTGTTTTTACTTTTTTCGGCGGTCTGTTCCGTACGGAATATCTATTTTAAAAGTACAGGGCAGGCAGTCCGCACTGCCCTGTTTTCTTTGAAAGTAAAGAATTTATTTAGATTTCGAAATTTGTAGTCCAGTATATCCACGGAGCAACTTTAATCTCAAAATGGAGATAGGCACCTTTCTTATCGATATCTTCTTCTTCATCCGGATCTTCGGGACCACCACCAGGATACCACGGTGTACCGTTACCATTCACCTTTGTCAGCGTAAGCGTATAATAGTTATTACGTACTACACCGTATTTCCCATACTCCATGTAAGAATTGGCTGCATTGTCATGACGAATCTCATAGTAGTAATAGTTGAGACTCTTTGGATACCAATAGATGCAACCTTCTTTTTTACACAGTTCACCACCATTCTGAATGTTGTTGTCGTCAAGAATAGCCTGCGTAAGGGATGCAAAATCACCCGGATCATTGGCGGTAAGTTCAGATTTTATCTGAGTATAGAACAGTTCGCATGCCGAAACTAAAAGTTTCTCCTGGGCGGTCATAGGGTCTGAGGCTGTTTCTTTAGCTTTGGCAGGCGTATAAGCAGCCAGCAAGTCGGCAAAACTCTTGAAGTTTACAGAGTTAGTTCCGTTAGGAAGACGATACCAGTCATTTCCTAAAGTAAATTCACCAGACTTCCAAGGTGCATACTGTCCCTTAAGTACCAGACGCGTAGCCGCACCGAACTTCTGATATCCTGCGGCCATCGTATTCTCGATACAGTATTTGTAATTATCACCTGCAGTCGCACTTTCAGCAACCCATTCCACCTTAGGTTCGCGAGTTGCAGCATCGAGTGTATTCTTAATAATGCCTGTAAGATATTCGGTTCCACCCGCAGTCGTAAAGTTCGGGTCGACTGTATAGAAGTTACTTTTGTAAAATCCGGTAGTATGAGACGATGCTGTGGTAGTCTTCTTTGCAAAAGGAAAGAACAGGGAGTTGTAGTAATCTATAGTCCAATTTCCAAAATCAAACTGTCCTAGACTTGCATTTGTTCCATCTTCAAAAGGTCCAACTGCTAATGGACTGCCAATCATAACCTCCAATTTTGCAGCAAGGCGTTCTATCTCAAGGGTAGCCGGATTACTTTTCGCTGCATTCTGAGCTTGCGCTTCCGATTTATAGTCGCTGACCAAAACAATCTTATCCGATACATCAAGCAGACATTCATCCTCCCATGCATGATTGGATGGATCTGAATCGGAATCATCGTAGAATCCGACATTAATCATTGCACAACCATTGGAGTGTACAACCTCCTCTACCAGATAAGCATTGTTGGGCTTAGTATTGTTTTCAGGAACTGTAATCATTCCATTGATGGTAGCATAGGTTGCACCCGCTGAAAGATTATCCAAGCGATCCTTTAATTGGTAACCTGGATTGGCAATAACAAGCAAATACTTAGTATTCGGATCCACTTTAACCGGAGTATTCGGAGTCGTAACTCCACTATTTGTTCCGAAAGAACTTGATCCCAATACCGTGGCATACTTAGTTGCCTTTTCATCCTTAGTCACCACCTTACTCGCATTGAACGTAATCAAATAGAGCTCATTAATCGCACTTTCCTCCTCTAAAGCCGTCTGTTCACCAGAAGCACGTGAACCAGGCACTTTGGGATTAGTCAGACTAATTGATACGTAAGCTACATCATAACCTGCTCCCCCTTCAACCTCCGGATTTTCCTCCAGATTCTCATTTGAACAACTTGCCAGTGCCGCAACAGCCAGCAATGAAACTAAAATTGATTTAATCTTTAGCATAATACAAAAAAATATTAGAATTAATACTTATATAATTTCCCACTTAATCAGTAAGTTTTACTTACCATTCTTTTTCATTTTAGCAGCATTAGCCTTCTTCCTGACTAATTCTTCCAGATTGCCCCTAGCTGCATCCAGACCTGACTGCTCTGCAAACTTCAAATACTTCTTCGATGATTCATAATCTCCCTTCATTAACATTAATATTCCCATAGCATTATTATATTCCGGCAAATTCTTATTCGAATTCACCATGCCCAGATAACGTTCAGCCGAAACCAATTCATTGCGTGATAAAGCGGCAGTAGCAGCATTTATATTTGCAATCTCACTCTGCGGATACATCCGGACAGCCGTTTCGAACACATCAATAAATTCTTGCGAGCCTGTCGGATAGGTATTAGCTACCAGAAACATTTCATTCAAGCTCAAATTCTGCGGACGCGTCTTGATAATCTCTTTTGCTTCCTCCACACTAAAATCCCTCACTTCGTAATTCACTTTGCAGATAGCCACACGCAAACTTGGGAAAATATACTTCAACAAGTATCCGTAAGGCGTCCCTCCGTGAAGTTGCATCAGTTTTGTTTCTCTTCCTTTTTCAATAGGTATGTTCCTGATAATATCCAGCACTTCGTCTTTATATTCCAATTCGATTGTTTCAAGCGCCTTCTCCAGTCCGTCCCAGTTTTCACCTCCAAAGACAATGTAGTATTGGTTTCTCGGAAAATCGTATCTGTATGCCAGATAATCCCGGAGCGCCATGGCACGTCCTTCAGACAGACGTTTGTTCGCTGCCAATGTTCCTTCCGGAGACGCATAACCGATAATATCCAGACGGTTCACTTTCACATTCGGATCGGACTTCAGCTCATCGATCATCTTGCGGATTTTAGCCAGTTCCTGAGGGTTATTCATGTATTCGGGACGAATATTGACTTTATTCACCTCGAAATCCAGAAAACATTCTACTTGAATATCCCGTTGTTTGATTTCTTCCGCTTTCGGTTGCAGATAAGCAAACTGAGGAACCACTACATAAGGCGTCCATACACGTTCCAACGTCACTTTGCCAAATTCCTCGATGTTCATTAATGCCGTTTCACCGCAACCACATTCGTCACGCTGCATGTCCAGACGCGCATCCTTCATCCATGATTCGAACGGAACCAGATATTGATACCGAATCGTATCATTTCTTAGTTTTCCGGCTTTTTCCACTATATACGGCTTCTCATAGCTTCTCTTCTCCTTGGCGCTCATCAACGCAAGCCCACGCTCATACGCCAAATACTCGTCACGACCTTTAATAGAAACTTTCGGAAGATTCAGAGTGCGTCCGGAAGTCACCAGCCGCGGAATTAAATCCATTCCCCGGGCAGATTTCACTTTCACATTATTCAAAACAAAATCTATATCGACATGAATAAAATCACCTTTCTGTTCCAACCGCACCGGATTCACGGTAATGCCACCTTCGTAAGAGCGGGATTGAGCCATAGCTGTGTTTATATTCAGGCTGCAAACCACCAACATACACACAAGGAAACCTATATTTCTTATTATCATACTCCTTATTATTTAAAATTACATAAATAAGTGACACACTTGCTTTGGTAGGTCCGAAATAATTTTTGCTGCTTTCCTTCAATCTCGTACCACAGGTAGCGCAAGGATACTTGTCATATACAATGTGCGCATATCCCACTCCGACAGACGTTTCTATACTCCAGCGTTTTTTCAGAATCCACGAATATCCTACGGAAAAGCCACCGCCATAAAGATATCCCTGATAACGCGTATGCTGCATATTGTCACTGATAAAAGACCAGTCGGGCCACCCTCCTACATTGAAATCGGCATAATGTCCGTGCATTCCGATAAATATACGGCGAAAACTCTCACAAAACCAGTAACGAACTTCGGGTTGTATCCCCCAATGACGGAGGCGTTTGCCGTCGGAAAGTTTCCACGGATTATAATTGACCGGAATGTCCAGCGTCCATTTACGCACCAGTCCGATCTCCAACCCCAAATTCATGGTAGTGGTAGCGTCATACAGCAGATTGCTTTTCAACGCAACCTTCTGGGCATAACCCTCGGAAATAGCACATCCGAGCATGAATAATATGAGTATAGCAACTTTCTTCATTTATATCACATTTACTGTTATTTATTGCCCCAATTGAGTAACATCTATTTTTATGCGTTGCACATTACTGATGCCCGTTTTAACGGAAGACGCCATTGTTGTGAGATGTACGATTCCGTTTCTGGAATCCGCCTCTATATTGGGCAATACCTTAATATATATCTTACCGTCTTCAACGATAATGCGTTCTTCTCCTGTATGTTCCTCCGGCATTACGGAAGAATACAGACGGATCCAATTTTTAGCACTTTCATCCACTTCGCCCGTAAGGCAGAAATAATTGATTTCATATACCTCCGAATTTGAATTTTCAGTAGGCATGAGCTGAAGCGTACTTCCCGCAGCAGGAACAGCTTTCCTTTGTCTAATATGAACTTCTTTTTCCAAATTTCCTGTTTTTAATGTTAGATATACATCATCCTGTCACCTGTTTCTCTTTGTCCTTCTTCATACCACATCAACCAGTCAGAGTCCCCCACTGTTACCTATGGTTACCTATGTTATCACTAGACCAACGGAAGTGACTATCGGTATCTTGTAATAAGAGTCTTGACTTTTGTAAGTCCCTTGAATGTTCAGACAGGTGTTGTTCTGAAGCCGGACTCATACATAATATAATTCATGGGAATAGTTTCTTGAATGTCACTATAAGGCAGAGAGCCAAGCAATGGATTGCTCAATGGTTTAATCAACAACCCGGCATATATATCCGCACAAGTTGTCACCTCTGGCGTTAATTGGATGAGAGTGCCGGTCACATTCAACTCCTGCACACACCCCACCACAGATAATAAAGAAATCAAATATAAAAAACAGGTTGTAAGTCTTGTTATTTCTCTCATTAATTCTCTAATGTACTTTCTTCTACTTCTCATATATCTCTCTTACTTCTCTTTTTGCTTTTCTCTCAGGACAATATTTTTTGTCCAAATCTCATATTGCAAATTTCGGAATATTAAAGGAGATACAAAATTGTATTCATTTCTGTTACAGAGAATCAACTTAGAATAAAGGGGCTAATTATGTAGGTAGCGAACAACAAGGTTACGAAATTCACAACAAAAATACTCAATATCCTCATTTCTTTCGATATGCGAACATTTTAAAATTCCCAAGTTTCTTTCGTAAAAACTTGGACAATAGAGGGAAGTTATAGTTTTTCGTGTCATTTAGACACAACTTAGGCACAAATTAGACAGAATAACTAGCTGTTTTATACAACAAAATAAGCTAATAACTTGTATAATTTGTGCCCAAATGACAAAATGCTCAATTTCTGTATATATATAACTATCAGATTATAAGGTTTTACGCTCAGTTTCCGTAGGTGCCACCTCATCAGGAATACTGAATTCGCGATTAGCAAACAGATCAGCAAGTCCTGAAATTTGTTTCAGGCGCAACAATTCATCACGATCCATACCAATATTTTTCATTATCCATTGATCGGACATACCTGCCTTATCAAGCTCCGCAACAATGTTGCACATCAATTCAATGTTATGCATTCCACGCGCACGGTTGTGCCGGATTGTTGAACTCATACGGTTAGACAAGTCTTTGTCTATCACCACAATCGGCAACAAACCGTTTTCACGCTTATAGATTCGTTGGGAAGTTTTCAATACCGTATAGCGATGGTAACCATCCACCAGGATATAACGGTCTTCATCTTTATTGTAGTAACATACACATGGCATCGTAAAGCCATCTTCCCAAATAGAAAGTTCCAGCAACTTCATTTCAGGCGGTGCAACGACATTCGGATTATAATCGTTCGCATATACTTTTTCTACGGGTACCGCTTTTACCTCGTAAACAGGGCTTTTATCTACACTCATGATACTATGATTCTATATTGTTCCATAATTTGACTTCTCTTACTCATCTCCTCCTTTGTAGGTGAGAATCCCATATATTTGCAGGCATGGTCATTCTTAAGAATACAAACGCACATTCGCTTATACGTGGGTATTTCTTTGAATTCCGGAATGTCAATATCATCCTGATATTCCATACGTACCGGTTTTTTCAACGTTTTGTAGTTACTGTTGTCCATAACGATAATCGGTACTTTCGCATCAATCAGCTTCTGGATGGTGGCATCACTCAGGCATCCGCCTTTTGTCCGCCAGAAATTCACGCTCACTGAAAGTTTCCGTAGATAATTCTTCCTCGCCCGCTCCGGCAGAGTAGACAACAAAAAATACATAAACTCGCGCCATGTATATCCTTCGGGAAGTTTCACCGATTGCCATCCCATTGCATGAGTACCACCATACATACCGGTAAAGTTCACACCGTTCACCCTTCCCACCATTTTACCCCAGGTATTAGGATCAAGCACCCGGTAAAGCTGCAAGCTCTCTTGTGCCTCATTAATAAAGGGACTTGCTACACGCTGACGCTCCAGATTGACTCCGGCACGATAATAAAGATCGTATAAAACATTATAATCCCACTGGAATTTTCCATTGGCAGTCCATACATCCGTTGTTTTCCAGTCATAAATAGGGTAGGCATTATAAATATCATTCCCTACTTTTGAAGTCCATTTATATTTATGATACATCTGGAATTTACGGCTCATATAGATACATCTCCACCGATTGAAACTTTCCTGTGTACGAATCCCGATCAGACAACAAGTGCGCACTGCATCTTTTTTATTATGTATCCATTGCGCAAAACGCATCTGAAATTCATAATCCCACATGGTTGTATTATAAAAAGGAAAATCTTCTTTGGTCATTGCCTTTTTCGGCATGGAACGAACCCATATATTCTTTTTGCTGTCTTCCCACGGACGCCAAAAAGATTGATACATCGAGGTGCAGGTAGCCACACGGAAAGGGATGCATACCCGGTATACATCCAAAATATCCTTATTGGCCTCCAGCATCCGGTCTACATAGTCGATGGTCATTTTATACTGGATCTCATAATCCATGTGAAAAACTCCCAAACGTACCTTCAGGTTATTCTTCCGGATATAATCGATACACATATTCAGCAGTACCCCGCTGTCTTTACCTCCGGAGAATGACACATATATATTATCAAATTCATTAAATATAACTTTCAGTCGTTCTTGTGCTAATTCATATACATTCTTTGTGCCTGCTATTTTCTTTTTCGTCATAAGTTATCTATACATTTTTACATACCGTGTCCATTTCTTGTCCATCGATACAAATTCAAACTTTTCAAATGTTCCTTTATCTTGTACCAGTGTGACCGAATTGAGCAACCAACTCTCGGGCCTAAATTCCGCAACGATAGCGGGCAACAGATGTGACAGGATTTCCTCCCGTACGGTGCCTTCTGCCTTCACATAATAATTATTGATTACAGCTTTCTTCCGGCTTTTCTGTTCCACGGGGACGAAGCCCACCACTTCTTTATCTTCAATCGCAATGAACCACACATACTCTTCGCCCGTCTTGAAAGGGTAATTATTGTTTGCGCGTATCACTTCGGGATCCATCACCATCGGCGCTAAAAGCCGATATAAGTGTTTGTCTTTTCCTTTTAATCGTATTATCTGTATCATATCATTCAAAAATGGACACACAAAAATAAGGAAAAAATATCAAATTCGTCATTTCTGTTCCTAAAACATTTGTTTTTCACACTATTATCTCTATATTTCGATATTTTTGAAATCACCCATACGCCATTCCTCTTTCACGTTTAAAGTAAGTCAGTATAGTTGCAAAGCTTAAATATTCCCGTCCAGGAGTATGCAACCGACTTTTAAACTGATAGTAGGCAAAGATGACTTCGCATGCCAATTTATATTTGAAATGCAGCTTTAAACGGTGCTGCAAAAACTCAAACACCCGGCAGAGATATGCAAACACCTCCTCCACCCTAGCATTTGGAATCACTCGTGGCGCACGATTTACATCCGCTATATGCTCCATCTCATTAAGCACATATTCCAGTTGCTCAATTTCCTCACCGGTGTTTTGCATTGTACACTTCATTTGTTCTATTTTCTCTCCCTGATGGATGTACTGTTTTCGCTTTCGTTGTAAACGATCTTTTATTATTTCTATTCCTTTCAACATTATAAAATTTAGTTATATATAAATGGTTTGATATTACTGATTATTAATCGACAAAACTGCCATATAAAATCTAATATCGAATGCAAATATAGAAAAGATTGTTTAAATAATTAGATTTTTATTTAAAAATATTCATACTTATTTTACATTTAAATTACCAGCATCAGAAAAACGTTTTTTTCATCCAATGAAACGAGTCATAATTTTGCGGCGTACTAAAATATTTTAAACAATGGATAATCAATCTTTTGACTGGCTGCTTCACGGTTGCCACGTACTATCCGAGATGGCAGTGGCTTATTTTCCCAACTATCAGGATAACTGATACAGACGATACGCTGGCAAATGCCCATACCCTCCTCGACCGATTGGAAAATGAATGTGGTACTGCCGAACATCTCTGTTCCACGTCACAACTCATAGAGGACACTATAAGTTGATAGAGGCCCGCATGGCCAGCAACAAGAACAGTGCTACAGGACTGACTACTGGATTTGCCGACCTTGACCGGGTGACATGCGGCTGGCAACCCGGTGAGGAGATCGTTATTGCCGCCCGTCCTGCGGTAGGTAAAACAGCATTTACACTGCATCTGGTACGTACTGCAGCTTCTGCCGGTTATCATATCGCTGTGTATATTTTCACATATACAATATTTTTCTTGATGAATAACTGACTATTACCATACATTACCGATGGCAGTATGGATTTAGAAGAACACACATTTGCAAGTCATCAAGAAAATCTTGAACCTGCAAGACAAGAAAGGAAGCGAAAATATGATTTGCATAAAATTTAAATAGTCTCTAACCAATAAGTCATCTTTATACAATGACGAGTTGTTTGACAAACTTCGTAGTTAGCAATACCGGAGCAACATTCACAATTACCTATGAATCAATTATTTACAACAACTCATTCATTTAAACAAAAATTGCCTGCTAAAAATTTAGACAAAATTTGGTCAAATATTCCTTTTTATTAATTAAAAAGGCTACAGTTTCACAAACTACTATTGGAATTCGGTCTCTTTTCCATATATTTGCGCCCGCATTTTTGATTTTCGAATGAACCTCCTTATTCAATTTACCAAAACTAGATAAAACGAATGGAAAAAATAAACGCAGTAATTACAGGAGTCGGAGGATATGTACCCGATTACATCTTGACCAATGATGAGATTTCCAAAATGGTAGATACTACCGACGAATGGATTATGGGGCGTATTGGTATTAAGGAAAGACGTATTTTGAAAGAGGAAGGACTGGGAACTTCTTACATAGCTCGTAAAGCTGTCAAACAGTTAATAAAACGCACCCGAACAAATCCGGATGATATTGATCTGATAATTGTAGCTACAACAACCCCTGACTACCGCTTTCCTTCCACGGCTTCTATTTTATGTGAAAGACTGGGACTGAAAAGAGCTTTTGCTTTTGACATGCAAGCTGTTTGCAGCGGTTTTTTATATGCACTGGAGACTGGAGCCAATTTTATCCGTTCTGGAAATTACAAGAAAGTGGTAGTTGTAGGCGCTGAAAAGATGTCGTCAATAATAAATTATGCCGACCGGGCAACTTGTCCGATTTTCGGTGATGGCGGAGCAGCTGTCATGCTTGAACCTACTACTGAAGATTTTGGCATTATGGATGCTGTGTTAAGAACAGATGGTAAAGGATTGCCTTTTTTGCACATTAAAGCGGGTGGCTCTATATGTACTCCTTCTTATTATACATTGGATAATCAAATGCATTATATCTATCAGGAAGGACGTACTGTATTCAAATATGCAGTATCCAACATGGCTGATGCCTGTGAATCTATCATTGCAAGAAACCATCTAAGCAAAGAAAACATCGACTGGGTAATTCCTCATCAGGCTAATCAACGTATTATCACCGCCGTAACACAACGTTTGGAAGTTCCTGTCGAAAAGGTCATGGTCAACATCGAACGATACGGTAACACTAGTGCCGGCACTCTCTCACTCTGCCTCTGGGATTTTGAAGATAAATTCAAAAAAGGAGATAACCTAATTCTTACTGCATTTGGAGCAGGATTTGCATGGGGAGCCATCTATGTGAAATGGGGATATGATGGAAAAAAGAGATAGCGATTATTCGCTATCTTCAAAATAAAAAATCCTCTGATTTTCAGTAAATCAGAGGATTTTTTATTTCCTAATGCGGTGCGTACGGGACTCGAACCCGTGACCCCATGCGTGACAGGCATGTATTCTAACCAACTGAACTAACGCACCAAAATATTCACTTTAGCATCTCTCTCGATTGCGGATGCAAAGGTAGATATTTTTTTGAAACCTGCAATAGCTTCAGTATCTTTTTTCTGAAAAAGTGGGTTTATTAAGAATTATCGTGTACATTTGCAGCTACTAATAAAATAGAAAATAGAATGAAAAATACACCAATTGAACGACATCTGATTGACGAAACCATCAATGAGTTTCAAATTGTCGATTTTTCCAAAGCTACCATTCGTGAAGTGAAAGCTATTGCTTCAAAAGCAGAAACAGCATCGGGAGTTGAATTTATCAAAATGGAAATGGGTGTTCCGGGACTTCCTCCTTCCGCTGTAGGCGTGAAAGCGGAAATTGAAGCATTACAAAATGGCATTGCCAGTCTATATCCCGACATCAACGGATTGCCGGAACTAAAGAAAGAGGCATCCAACTTTATCAAAGCATTCATCAACGTAGATTTAAGTCCGGAAGGTTGTGTGCCTGTCACTGGTTCCATGCAAGGTACATTCGCTTCATTTCTTACTTGCAGCCAATGTGACGAAAAGAAAGATACGATTTTGTTTATCGATCCAGGGTTTCCGGTACAGAAACAGCAGTTGGTTGTAATGGGGCAAAAGTTTGAAACATTTGATGTGTATGACTACCGCGGAGAAAAACTGAAAGAGAAACTGGAAAGCTATCTGAAAAAAGGAAATATATCAGCCATCATTTATTCAAATCCCAATAATCCCAGCTGGATTTGCCTGAAAGAAGAAGAATTGAGGATTATCGGTGAATTGGCAACACTGTATGATGTGATTGTTCTGGAGGATTTGGCTTATTTTGCCATGGACTTCCGCCAAGATTTAAGTAAACCGTATCAACCTCCTTTCCAGCCATCAGTTGCCCATTATACGGACAATTACGTATTGCTGATTTCCGGCTCAAAAGCATTCAGCTACGCCGGGCAACGTATTGGGGTAAGTTGTATCTCTGATAAACTATACCACCGAAGCTATCCGGGACTGACCAAACGATATGGTGGCGGAACTTTCGGAACGGTTTTCATTCACCGTGTGCTTTATGCGCTTTCTTCAGGAACTAGTCATTCTGCACAGTTCGCCATGGCCGCCATGCTGAAAGCTGCCAACGAAGGACAATATAATTTCCTTAACGAAGTGAAGATATACGGTGAAAGAGCACGGAAATTAAAAGAAATCTTCCTCCGTCACGGTTTTCATCTGGTATATGACAACGATCTGGGCGAGCCGATTGCAGACGGATTTTATTTCACCATCGGTTATCCGGGAATGACCAGTGGCGAACTGGCGAAAGAATTGATGTACTACGGAGTCAGCGCTATCTCATTAGTAACTACAGGAAGCCATCAGGAAGGATTGCGCGCGTGTACCTCTTTCATTAAAGACCACCAATATGCTCAACTGGATGAAAGAATGAAACTATTTGCTGAAAATCATCCGATAGCCTGATTATTTGACATAAGATATTCATAAAAGCCATTCTTAAAATGAAAAAAAACGGAAAGAACGATTGTTATTCCGTTTTTTTTCTTACTTTAGTGGCATGAATATCGACTCTGACATATTTAAGATTCAATCGAATAATGTGTTGCCATCGAGAGGAAGGATTTTAATATCAGAACCTTTTCTACGTGACGCAACGTTTGGCAGATCCGTAATTTTACTGGTCGATCATACGGATGAAGGAAGTATGGGATTGGTTATCAACAAGCAACTGCCATTGTTCCTTAACGATATCATCATGGAATTTAAATACCTGGATGAGATTCCTCTATACAAAGGTGGACCTATTGCCACTGATACCCTATTTTATCTCCACACATTATCTGATATCCCCGGATCCATTTCTATCAGTAAAGGGCTTTATCTGAATGGAGATTTTGATGAAATAAAGAAATATATATTACAAGGGAATAAAATCAGTGAATGCATTCGTTTCTTCTTGGGATATTCCGGTTGGGATAGCGAACAGTTGAGCAACGAAATCAGAGAAAACACTTGGTTGGTGTCCGAGGAAGAGAAATCATATCTGATGAAAAACAATATTAAAGATATGTGGCGGAAAGCTTTAGAGAAGTTAGGCAGCAAGTATGAAACGTGGTCACGTTTCCCACAAGTGCCTACTCTCAATTAATTTCTCATTTCTTAGGATTCAAACATTGGAGAAGCAATGCATCTTTGTAACAACCCTCCACCTGCAACCAGTTTTTTAATAATCCGCATTGAACGAAACCACAAGAGGTGAACAGTTTTACACATACTTCATTATCCGTCATGACATGTGCATAGAGTTGACTTAAAGACAGAAAATCAAAAGCATATTCACAAAGCAATTTCAATGCATCAGTAGCATAACCTCGTTGCCGATAATCCTTATGGACGGCAATCCCTACTTCTCCCCGCGAATGAAGGGGTACAAAATCTGTTATATCAATTGTGCCGAGTATACACTGGTCAGATTTGCGTACAATCATCAGCCGCAATTGCTTATCGGCAAACACATCGCACTGTGAGCCTTCGATGTATTGACGAAGCACATAACGGGAATAAGGAACCGTAAAATTACTAATATCCCACATTGAAGGGTCATTTTCCATCTCGTACATAATGTCCATATCTTCCGGTTCTACCGCACGAAGATAGATACGCTCGTTCATCAAGAAAGACTGTCTCATAGCTTTTCTTCTTTTGCAATGTGAAGTTCGTTACGCAATCTCTTCTCACTGGGCAGGCAGAAAAGTGACGCCGTGAGGCCAATCAGCATACAGAGGTTACCCGTACTGCTCAACGTCAGGTAGTAACACAAAAGGTTCACTACAATAGCTACTTCAAGCACTCCCAAGCGAACAATGTTCCATTGCACATATCGCTTCAAGGCAAGCGTGATAGTCATGTGATCTATCTTTTTCTTAAGCACCAAGCTAAATAATTTGAGAGAAAGAGGCACACACAAAGCAGTGAGCAAAATGCCGACCGTCTCAAAATAATAGGTAGCTGATGCGTTATCTACCAAACCTCCTACGGGAAAAAGTTCAAATTCTCCTGCCCCAAGCAAAAATGCCGGGAGCACCCAAAAGAAAACATAACTGATATTCAAATTTCTGACAGCTCGTTTTATCTGTTCTTCCATGTTCGTTCTTAAATGATTAATAATGATTATACAGTTCCGGTAAAAAGCGTCCGGTTCACAATACTGCGTCCTAAAGTTACTTCATCGGCATATTCAAGTTCATCACCAACCGATATGCCACGGGCTATCACACTTAGTTTAACCCCTAGTTTATCCAGCTTGCGATAGATATAGAAGTTGGTAGTATCCCCCTCCATCGTAGTGCTCAATGCCAGAATAACTTCTTTGATTCCACCTTCAGCCACCCGCTGCACCAGGCTTTCAATTTGAAGGTCACTCGGTCCGACTCCGTCCATTGGAGAAATAACCCCACCCAAAACGTGATAAAGCCCGCGATACTGCTGGGTTGCTTCCACCGCCATTACATCACGGATATTTTCCACCACACAGACAGTGGAAACATCCCGTTGCGGATTAGCGCAAATCTGGCAAGTTTCAGTATCGGATATATTATGACACACTTTGCAGTATTTCACCTCACGTTTCAACGTTATGATAGAATTTCCGAAAGCTTCCACCGTAGCCGTATCCTGACGGAGCAGATGCAGAACAAGCCTCATAGCCGTCTTACGCCCGATACCCGGAAGTTTGGAAAATTCGCCGACTGCCTTTTCAAGCAGTATAGAAGGATATTGTTGGTTCATAGATAATATTTGCTGTTCTATCGATAAAACCTTGCAAAGATACAGATTATTGTTTTTAATACCTACAAAAATTGCTACCTTTGCATCTGTTATGATGATACTAGTCACTATTCTTTGCTACTTCGCGGTATTATTACTAATAGCCCGTATCACCGGACGTAAGGGCGGATCGAATGCAGCGTTCTTCAAGGGAGAGAACCAATCACCTTGGTATATAGTCTCTTTTGGAATGATTGGCGCCTCTATCTCCGGAGTCACTTTCGTCTCTGTACCGGGAATGGTGCGCGGAATGGATATGACGTATATGCAAACGGTACTCGGATTTTTCTTCGGATACATGGCCGTAGCCCATATCTTACTTCCTTTATATTATAAGTTGAATCTGACAAGTATCTACGGATATCTCGGCACCCGCATCGGGATGCGTGCCTATCGCACCGGTTCCTTTTTCTTTCTGCTGTCACGCATGTTGGGAACCGCAGCCAAACTTTATCTGGTATGCCTCATTCTCCATACGTATGTATTTCAGGAAATGCACGTTCCCTTTTGGCTGATTGCTGTCGGTTCGGTTGCATTGGTATGGATATATACTCATAAAAGCGGAATAAAGACCATTGTGTGGACAGATACCTTACAAACATTTTGCCTGATTGCCGCTCTGATTTTTATCATCTATTTTACGATCCAAAGATTAGACCTTAACTTCAGCGGCATTGTGCAAACAATCCAAAACAGCGAACACAGCCGTATTTTTGTATTTGACGACTGGGTATCCCGACAGAACTTCTTCAAACAGTTCTTCAGTGGTATCTTCATCGTCATCGTAATGACCGGACTGGATCAGGATATGATGCAAAAGAATCTTTCTTGCCGGAACCTCCAGGAAGCACAAAAAAACATGTACTGCTACGGTTTCTCATTCATTCCGCTAAATTTCCTTTTTCTATGCTTGGGAATTCTATTAATAGCGCTAGCGGGACAGATGCACCTCGAACTGCCAGCCATGAATGATGATATACTACCCATGTTTGCAGCCCAAGGTTATCTGGGACAATCCGTATTGGTACTTTTTACAATCGGTATTATCGCAGCAGCTTTCAGCAACTCGGATTCCGCCCTGACAGCCATGACAACCAGTGTATGCGTAGACCTGCTGAATACGGAAAAAGACACAGAAGAAACGGCACGTCGCAAAAGAAGCAAAGTGCATTTATCGTTATCAGTCTTATTGGCATTCTTCATCTGCCTGGTAGAAATACTTAATAATAAGAGCGTTATTGACGCCATATATATCATCGCCTCCTACACATACGGCCCCCTGCTTGGAATGTTTGCTTTCGGACTTTTTACACGCAGGCAAACGAACGACCGGTGGGTTCCTCTCATAGCCATCCTTTCACCACTGATCTGCTATCTTGCCGACTGGTGGATTGAAAAAGAAACCGGATATAAATTCGGTTATGAATTGCTAATGTTAAATGGAACGCTTACCTTTGCGGGGTTAATTTGTATGTCTAAAAAAGGGAAAACGCTGAAAGTACCATGAAAACAGGTACTCCGAAGTTTATAATAAATAATGGCAGAGTTTATTATAAACTGCGCAATAGTTTATTATAAACAATGAACAAGTTTATTATAAACGATTTTACAAAGAAATAAATGACAAGAAAATGGAAATAACAAGTGCTGAATTTGTGATTAGCAATACGGACGTGAAGAAATGCCCAGCCGGTATTTTCCCGGAATATGCCTTTATAGGCCGTTCGAATGTGGGTAAATCAAGTCTTATCAATATGTTGACCAGTCGTAAAGGTCTGGCCATGACCTCCTCTACTCCGGGAAAAACGATGTTAATCAACCACTTCCTTATCAATAAGAATTGGTATCTCGTCGACCTTCCGGGATATGGCTATGCCCGACGCGGACAAAAAGGGAAAGACCAGATACGCACCATAATCGAAGATTATATCTTGGAACGGGAACAAATGACCAACCTCTTTGTCCTGATAGACAGCCGGCTGGAACCTCAAAAAATAGACCTCGAGTTTATGGAATGGCTGGGCGAGAACGGTATCCCCTTCTCTATCATCTTTACCAAAGCCGACAAGCTAAAAGGTGGACGTTTAAAAATGAATATCAATGCCTATTTACGTGAGTTGGGCAAACAATGGGAAGAGCTCCCTCCTCACTTCGTATCTTCCTCGGAAGACCGCACAGGACGTGTTGATATACTCAATTACATAGAAAACATAAACAAGGATCTCAATGTTAAATGAAAGAAGAATGAAAATGAAAAAGAGTTTTTTATCTATTGCCTTTTTGGCAGTATTTATGCTAACGGCAACTAACAGCCAGGCGCAATCATGGTCCGACTTATTAAATAAGGACAACATTTCAAAAGTAGTAAATGCCATCACCGGAACCACCGAATCTATCGACATGACCGGAACATGGAGCTACAAAGGTTCGGCGGTAGAGTTCGAATCGGATAACTTACTAATGAAAGCAGGCGGAGCTGCCGCAGCTACTATGGCTGAAAATAAGCTGAACGAACAATTAAGCAAAATAGGTATTAAAGACGGCCAGATGAGTTTCACTTTCAATGCCGACAGTACTTTCACCAGCACGGTGGGCAAGAAAACATTGAAAGGCACTTACTCCTACAATGCTTCAACCAAACAAGTTGATTTGAAGTATTTGAAACTTCTGAATCTGCACGCTAAAGTAAATTGCAGTTCCAGCTCACTGGAGTTACTGTTCAACTCGGACAAACTGTTGAAACTAATGGCTTTCATCGGTAGCAAAAGTAGCAGTACCGCACTGAAAACAGTTAGTTCACTGGCCGAAAATTACGATGGAATGATGCTCGGATTCCAGCTCTCAAAATAGCAAAAGAGAATCGTTTAATACTATTTCGCACTCCATAAAGTATATTTTAGGGGAAAAGCATTATCTTTGTCGTTTGTAATCAAAAAGAGAAGGAAAAATGAAAAAGATACTTTTTTTAATGACCCTGTTAGTAATGGGCGTAAGCTTTGCATTTGCACAAACAAATGCAGATATCAAGTTTGACAAAACAACTCACGATTTCGGTAAGTTTTCTGAAAACAGCCCGGTTGTCAGTTGCACATTTACCTTTACTAATATCGGCGATGCCCCGCTGGTGATCCATCAGGCTGTAGCCTCTTGCGGATGTACAGTACCCGAATATACAAAGGAACCCATCATGCCGGGCAAAAAAGGAACAATCAAGGTGACTTATAACGGAACAGGCAAATATCCGGGACATTTCAAAAAATCAATCACCTTGCGTACCAACGCCAAAACAGAGATGGTAAGATTGTATATCGAAGGCGATATGACGGCAAAAGATGCAAAGTAGGAAAAAATAGACTATTACATAAAGGAGAATCTTTCGGTTCTCCTTTTTTTTTGTTTACTTTGAGGACGGAAATGTAAATTAACACATTAGCAAATTATAAAAACTATGAAACAAGAAGAAGACAAATTCACCGGGTTACCCGAGAATGCGTTCAGAGAGTTGAAACCCGGGGAAGTGTACAACCCGTTGATGGGTCCCTCTAAAAATTATCCGGAAGTTAATATCTGGTCAGTAGCATGGGGTATTGCCATGGCAATCCTTTTTTCGGCCGCCGCTGCCTATCTGGGGTTGAAGGTCGGACAGGTATTTGAAGCAGCTATTCCAATTGCGATCATTGCCGTAGGAGTTTCCGGAGCTGCCAAAAGAAAAAATGCGTTGGGCGAAAATGTGATTATCCAGTCTATCGGAGCTTGTTCCGGAGTAATCGTTGCCGGAGCGATCTTCACCCTCCCCGCTCTTTATATTCTCCAAGCTAAATATCCCGAGATGACGGTTACCTTCATGCAGGTATTCATCAGCTCTTTATTGGGTGGCGTATTGGGTATTCTATTCCTGATTCCTTTCCGTAAATACTTCGTCAGCGACATGCATGGAAAATATCCTTTCCCGGAAGCAACAGCCACTACACAGGTGTTGATCTCCGGCGAAAAAGGCGGCAGTCAGGCCAAACCGTTATTGATGGCAGGTATGATCGGCGGATTATATGACTTCATCGTAGCGACATTCGGATGGTGGAACGAGAATTTTACTACCCGTGTTTGCAGTGCCGGAGAAATGCTGGCAGAAAAGGCAAAATTAGTATTCAAGGTAAACACCGGTGCCGCTGTGCTTGGTTTGGGATATATCGTCGGACTGAAATATGCTTCCATCATTTGTGCCGGTTCACTGGCTGTGTGGTGGATTATCATTCCGGGAATGTCTGCTATCTGGGGTGACAGTGTACTGAATGCATGGAATCCGGAAATCACCTCTACCGTAGGTATGATGAGTCCGGAAGAAATATTCAAATATTATGCCAAGAGCATCGGTATCGGCGGTATCGCTATGGCAGGTGTGATCGGTATTATCCGTTCCTGGAGCATCATCAAGAGCGCTGTCGGACTGGCAGCCAAAGAGATGGGCGGTAAAGGGAATGTAGAGAAAAGCATTATCCGTACCCAACGGGATCTTTCCATGAAGATTATCGCTATCGGTTCCATCATCACACTGATATTAATCGTATTATTCTTCTATCTCGATGTCATGCAAGGGAATCTGTTGCATACATTGGTAGCCATTGTTTTGGTTGCCGGCATCTCTTTCCTGTTCACCACAGTAGCAGCTAACGCCATTGCGATTGTTGGTACTAATCCGGTTTCGGGAATGACATTGATGACGCTGATTTTGGCTTCCGTAGTGATGGTAGCTGTCGGACTGAAAGGTCCTTCAGGCATGGTTGCCGCATTGGTAATGGGTGGTGTAGTATGTACCGCACTGTCGATGGCAGGAGGTTTTATCACCGACTTGAAGATTGGTTACTGGCTCGGAAGCACGCCTGCCAAACAGGAAACATGGAAGTTCTTGGGAACAATCGTATCGGCTGCAACAGTAGGCGGTGTAATGATTATCCTGAATAAGACATACGGATTTACAAGTGGCGCACTGGCTGCTCCGCAAGCAAATGCGATGGCAGCCGTTATCGAACCGCTGATGAGCGGTGTAGGTGCACCCTGGTTGCTATATGGCATTGGTGCTGTCTTAGCTATTATTCTGACTCTTTGTAAAATTCCTGCATTAGCTTTCGCATTGGGTATGTTTATTCCATTGGAACTGAATGTGCCGCTGGTAGTGGGTGGAGCAGTGAATTGGTTTGTTACAACACGTAGCAAAGACGCATCTCTGAATACGGAAAGAGGTGAAAAAGGAACTTTACTGGCATCCGGTTTCATTGCCGGAGGTGCATTGATGGGAGTAATCAGTGCCGCGATGCGCTTTGGTGGAATCAATCTGGTTAATGAGGCATGGTTGAACAATACTTGGTCAGAAGTGTTGGCATTAGGAGCGTATGCCTTACTGATTCTTTACTTTATAAAGGCTTCAATGAAAGTTAAATAAATCATTATGAGGAGACTATTATCCATTATAGTATCACTTGTAACTGCCATATCATTTGCGCAGCAGCCCGTCGAGCTACCTTTGTGGCCCGACGGTGCTCCCAACTCCAGTGGACTAACCGGAGAGGAGCAGGAAACGCGTCCTCATTTTGTCACGAATGTCACGCATCCCACCCTGACGGTCTACCACCCGGAAAAGCCGAATGGAATGGCTATTATCATGTGTCCCGGAGGCGGGTATCGTGGATTGGGTATGGATGGAGAGGGGTATGATATGGCCCCTTGGTTCTGCGGACAAGGTATTACCTATATGGTATTAAAATACCGGATGCCGAACGGACATTGGGAAGTCCCCGTATCAGACGCCGAACAAGCCATTCGCATGGTACGCCAACATGCCAAAGAATGGAATGTCAATCCTTACAAGGTAGGATTAATGGGAGCCTCTGCGGGAGGGCATTTAACTGCTACACTTGCCACTCACTACAATTCGGAAACACGTCCGGACTTTCAGATATTACTTTATCCGGTAGTTACGATGATGCAAGTCACCCGTGGAAATACAAGAACTGCATTGCTCGGCAAAAATCCCACAATGGAACAGATACAGAAGTTTTCCGCCGAATTGCAAGTAACGCCCGATACTCCACAAGCATTTATCGCTCTTACCTCCGATGACCCTTCCGTAGCACCTTACCACGGAGTAAACTATTACCTTGCTTTACAGAAAAACAAGGTTCCGGCAACTCTCCATGTTTATCCTACCGGAGGACATGGCTGGGGATTTCAGGATCATTTTAAATATAAGCAACAATGGACACAGGAATTGGAGAAATGGTTGCGCGACGGCGTTGTATTCCCGGAAAACCCCGAACCCATGTTACGAATCGGGAAATCTTACCTGGGAACTAAATACGTGGCTAACACATTAGATCAAGACGGAGAAGAATCATTAGTGATCCGGACTGATGCCGTAGATTGCCTCACTTTCGTAGAATACACGTTGGCACAGGCACTCGGCTCTTCCTTTGCCGACAATCTGCAAAAAATACGTTATCGGGACGGCATCATCAACGGTTATCCTTCCCGGTTGCATTATACTTCCGAATGGATAGAGAACGGAATCCGCCACGGATTCCTCACCGATATTACTGCCAAAAACAGTGCGCATACCCAGAAAATCTCTCTTTCGTATATGTCTACCCATCCCAAGCAATATAAAAAATTGGCTGATTCGCCGGAAAATGTACGACAAATGGCCGAATATGAAAAAGCAATCTCCGGAAAAGTCGTACATTGGTTGCCGAAAAGCGAACTGCCGGAAGCCGGATTGCCCTGGATCATGAATGGAGACATTATTGCTATTACAACGAAGATGCCCGGACTGGACATTGCTCATGTGGGAATAGCAGAATATAAAGAGGGAAAACTGCACCTGCTGCACGCTTCTTCTACATTGGGAAAAGTAGTTGTCAGCGACGAACCTCTCAATCACATGCTAAACAACAATAAATCGTGGACAGGCATACGTGTTGTCCGGATGTCTCACTCTAAAAATAACTGATTATGAAACGAGTAAAACATTTCCTTCTCGCCTCGTGCTTATTCCCCACTTTGCTGGGAGCACAAGAAATGGCAAGCGCCTATTTTCTGGAACTTACTCCAGACGCCCAATCGGCAGGTATGGCAGGTACAGGATTAGCTACCACCGATAACGGTAGTACAGCTATTTTTCATAATGCTTCTACCATCGCTTTCTCACAAGAAGTGATGGGTGCGAGTTATTCATACGCTAAGATCAACCAAGATTATGCGCTACATAGCGCCTCTCTTTTCTACCGGATCGGAAGGGAAGGCATACATGGATTTGCTGTAGGTTTCCGGCATTTCAAAGATCCCAAGGTGCTCGATTACCGCCCTCACGTATGGGACTTAGAAGCTGCTTATTTCAGAAATGTAGCCAAAAATCTGTCTCTTTCATTAACGTTCAGATACCTGCAAGCCAAAGCCGCGGAAAGCGCAGACAGCAAGAATAGCGTTTGTCTGGACTTCGGCGCGACCTACTATCGCAATATGGCTCTATTGGACGAAATGGCTTCCTGGAGCATTGGTTTCCAAGCTGCCAACTTAGGCAAAAAGCTGGACGGACAAAAGTTACCCGCCAGATTAGGATTGGGAGGTACAATCGACCTGCCATTCAGCATAGAAAACCGTTTGCAGGTGGCTCTCGACTTCAACTATCTGCTCCCCTCTGAAATCCGTCATCTCCAGGCTGGCATAGGAGCCGAATATAATTTCCTGAAATATGCTGTTGTCCGTGCGGGATATCATTTCGGAGACAAAGACAAAGGAGTAGGCAACTACGGCACTCTAGGCTGCGGAATAAACTTCTGGCCGATACGTGCAGACTTCTCATACGCCTTGGCTGATAAAGATTGCTTTATGCGCCGCACCTGGCAACTGGGAGTTGGAATAGTTTTCTAAGCTCCTCTTCGAGGCGTTGCTTCACTTCGTCCATCGGCACATCGTGCTTTAGTTCCTGACGAAGAGAAGTGACGCCTTTATCTATAAATCCGCAAGGGTGGATATAACTGAAATAACGTAAATCGGTATTCACATTCAAAGCCAGTCCATGCATCGTGACATAATGGCTGCTCCTCACTCCGATAGCACAAATCTTACGCGCACGAGGCGTATCACCTTCCAACCAGACTCCTGTCGCTTTCTCCAAACGTCCGGCTTCAATGCCATAAGAAGCACATACCCGAATCACCGCTTCTTCCAACAGATGAACGTACTCTTTCAATCCTAACTGAAATTCTTCCAGGTTTAATATCGGATAGCACACCAGTTGTCCCGGACCATGATAAGTAATGTCCCCTCCCCGATCAATATGATAAAGGGTGGCATCAATTGCTTTCAGTTGTTCATCACTCAACAACATATTATTTTCTTTCCCGCTACGTCCTAATGTATAAACATGGGGATGTTCGCACATCACAATACGGTTTTCATAACTCTCGCCCTGAACTTTTGCCCGGACAATGTTATCAAACCATTCTGTTTGCCGTTGCCATGCTTCGGCGTATGGTATCAAATTCCAATCAATAAAAACTGTTTTCATAAAAACAAAGGTAAGAAATAAAAAGAAAATGCGTACATTTGTTGGCCTAATATAACACACACAACTATGAAAATGGACTTTCCACAGGTAGACTTGCCTACCGAAGTATTAGCATGGACGAATGTAACAGAAGACATTCTCAATATTTACAAGCAATCTTGTCGGTTGCAAGCATGTATTGTTGCCATCTGTACCGAAGGTTCGATGAAAGCCTCCATCAATCTGCTTGATTACGAAATTCACCCCAATGACTTAATAACATTATTACCGGGAACAATCATTCAGTTTCGGGAGAGAACAGAAAAAGTATGCCTTTGCTTTGCCGGCTTCTCTGCTCATTGTGCCGGACGGATCAATCTCATGAAGAATATTGGTAACGCATATCCCAAACTGATAGAACAGCCGGTAGTTCCTCTTAATGAAGAAGTAGCCAGTTATCTGAAAGACTATTTTGCTCTATTATCACGGGCCAGTTGCAATGAGAACTTCGAAATGGATTCTGAATTGGTCGAATTGTCTCTTCAGACCATTTTGACAAGCATACGACTGATATATCATAAATTTCCGGGCGAAAACAGCAGTTCGAACCGCAAAAAGGAAATCTGCCGGGAACTGATTCAAGCCATCACCGAGAATTATAAAAATGAACGTCGTGCACAGTTCTACGCAGATAAATTAGGTATATCTCTTCAACATCTAAGCACGACTGTGAGACAAGTGACAGGTAAAAGTGTTTTGGATACCATTGCTTATATCGTTATCATGGATGCTAAAGCCAAACTGAAAGGTACCAATATGACTATCCAAGAGATAGCATATTCTCTAAACTTCCCCAGCGCCTCTTTCTTTGGCAAATATTTCAGACGATATGTAGGAATGACACCATTGGACTTTAGAAACAGATAATTTTCACGAAGGACGATAGAAAACATAAATGGTGAGATGCAAAACAATGAACGGTGAATAAATTGCGCATTATCCGCAAAGTATTCACCGTCTATTATTTACGCTGTTCATAAATGACAGCTTGCCATTCATCGTTTACAGCTTACAGGTTCCTGTCTTTTTATAGTTCATTTCTCATTTTCGTCCCAAGCTCAACGAATTGAGCACTACGCTCACACTGGAGAACGCCATTGCGGCACTTGCCAGCATCGGATTTAATAACAAACCATTCAGTGGGAACAAGATACCGGCAGCAATTGGAATACCGATCAGGTTGTAAATAAACGCCCAGAAAAGATTCTGATGAATCAGTTTGACCGTCTGCTTTGACAACTGGAAGGCTTTAGGAAGCAGCAACAAATCCGATGTCATCAAAGTCACCATAGCCACGTCCATAGCAATATCAGTTCCTTTTCCCATAGCAATGCTGACGTCAGCCAATGCCAGTGCCTGCGAATCATTGATACCATCGCCCACCATCGCAACCTTCTTTCCCTGCATTTGAAGCTCACGTACAAATTCGGCCTTATCGTCCGGTAGAGCGTCGGCAACAAAACGTTCGATTCCTAAACGGGAAGAAACGGCTAGTGCAGTCCGTTGTCCGTCGCCCGTCAGCATACAGATGTCAATCCCTTGGCGTTTCAGTTCCTTCACCGCTTCGGCAGAAGTAGCCTTTATAGGGTCGGAAACAGCAATAATAGCCAATAAATCGTTTTCACGTCCAAAGTAAATGATGCCGTTACCGTCCGATTCATAGTGAACCAGCATTTCAGCCATCACATCGCTTACTGTCGCACTGAAATCTTTCAGGAGTTTATGACTGCCTACCCAGTAAGTATGTCCCTCATACGAGGCTTTAATTCCTTTTCCCGTAATGCTTTCAAAGCTATCCAACGCGGCAGGTTTTATTTTTTCTTCGTCCTGAAGCGCAGAGACAATAGCGCCGGCAAGCGGATGCTCCGATTTCATTTCCGCAGCTAAAAGTACATCTTTGAAATGTGGTTCCTGCGACTGCGCCCATAACCATCCGGTAGCTGTAGGATGCCCTTCAGTCAGTGTTCCCGTTTTATCCAGTACAACGACATCTACTTTGCGCATTTGTTCCAAAGCCACTGCATCTTTAATCAGAATATGCTGGCTGGCAGCTTTGCCTATACCCACCATCAATGCAGTAGGTGTAGCAAGTCCCAAAGCACATGGACAAGCAATGACAAGAACAGAAACAGCCGACAAAATACCATAAGAGATATATTCACTACCACCAATGGTGACCCACAATACAAATGTAAGAATGGCAATGCCCAATACGACAGGTACAAAAATCCCCGTAATACGATCGACAATGCGTTGCACGGGAGCTTTGCTGCCCTGTGCTTCCTGCACCATAGCGATAATACGGGCAAGCACCGTTTCACTGCCTACCTGTGCGGCACGAATGATAAATGAACCACGCTGGTTAATCGTTCCTGCCAATACTTTATCACCTTTCTTCTTTTCTACCGGAACCGGTTCACCGCTAATCATACTCTCATCGACATACGAATCGCCTTCGGAAAGCTGACCGTCCACAGGTATTTGCTCTCCCGGACGTACAACCACCAAATCACCTACCTGGAGTTTTTCAATCAAGATCTCCTCCTCCACTCCATTGCGCAGAACACGAGCCGCTTTAGGCTGCATTCCCATCAACTTACGAATGGCTGTTGAGGTATTTCCTTTGGCACGTTCCTCCATCAACTTTCCGGTAAGAACGAAAGCGATAATCACCGCAGAAGCCTCATAATAGACATGCGGTTCCAATCCGCGGTCATACCAGAATTCGGGGAAGAAAGTGTTGAACAGACTGAACAGAAAAGCAATGGAAGTACTAAGCGCAACCAAAGTATCCATATTACTCCGTCCTAATTTAGCCTGTTTCCAGGCTCCGGTGAAGAAACCACCTCCGAAAAAGACCATAACAGGGATAGCAAGTACCATTTGAATCTCATTAGAGTATGGTACATGCATCAGTATCATGGAATATACCAACAATGGTACTACCAAAATCCACGCTCCAATTACCTTCCATTTCAAACGAGTGTAACGCTTATGCTGTTCCTCTTCCCGGCGTTCTTCTTTGTGGGCTTCTTCCACAATCAGATCATAACCTGCCGCAAGCACAGCCGCACGAATCTCTCCGGGAGTCAGCTGCTCTTTCTCATAAGAAACGGTCAATGTATTGGTAGCAAAATTAACGGAAGCCTCAATGACTCCCGGCAATTTTTTTACTGTTTTTTCTACATTATTGGCACATCCTGCACAATGCATATTAAGCACAGGAAATGCCTTTTTTGTTGTGTTACCCATATAATTATTGTTTACGGCCTTCCCCTCCTCTCAAAAAGAAGTTGGGGAAGAACCCTTGTTTGTTTATAGAAACAAGCTAATACAGGTATTTGTTCAATTACTTCTTATCAGCCTTCTGATCGTCTTTCTTTGTTTCTTTTACAAATTCGGCTTCATAACTGAACTTATTAAACCCTGCCTGCAACTTCTTTACATTCGTTTTTTCAGCGTCATACGTAATGGTTACCATTTTCGTTTTTACTTCGGTCGAAATATCCTTCAGCCCTTTCTCAAAACGCATATTGTCCTTTACTTTCTTTTCGCATTTCTCACAGTGCATCTGCGACACTTTAAATACAACAACACGAATATCTTTTGCCAATACAACTGTTACACTCAAAAGAGCCACCACGCAAGTGGCCATCCATCTTTTTGTTCTCATTTTTCTTATCAGTTTAAAATTAATATTCTTTATTATGCGATCGTTTCTTTCATTCGCTATTTCCCGTTTTTACTCGCTATTTCTAGCTAAGTTAAAACGTATTCCGATATATCCTTTTGCTCCGTGCACCGGTCCCCAAATCATGGTAGAATCAAAGTTGTTCCCCCAGGGATTTGCCGCATCGATAATCGGATTCTTTTGTTTGAAGTTTGTCAGGTTCTCGCCTCCTACGTAGATAGACCAGCGGCGGAAGTAACGGGTCACCTGTAAACTCAACTGTTCAAAACTGCCATAACGACGTTCCCAGGATAACTGTCCGTCTCCCAGTTCATAAGGAGTAGGCATCCTGCCGCCGCCATTCAGTTGCAGTGTAGCGTCAAACTGCCATATTCCCAGCGGAGTTTGGTAAGAAGCCGTGAGTAGTCCTTTATATTTGCTGGTCAGCGGTTTCTCCATTCGTTCACCTTTGTAGGTCGTTTTCGCATCCGTGAGCCGGTAAGCACCTGTCAGAGTGAATCCTTTGAAGAAAGGATAACTTGCTTCCACTTGGAACACATGCGAATAAGAGCGTCCATCCAAATTGTAGAAAGCTACTTCATGGGGGTTGCTATCCATATCCACTATCACTTGTTTCAGGAAATCCGTATAATAGTATTCCGCATTCACATTCAGCGTTTTGCCGAATATAGGGATATAAGTAGAGACGCTGGCACCGTAGTTCCATGCTTCTTCCATATCCAGGTTCTTTGCTATTTCCACCTTACGGCTGCTGGAAAGCAGGTAGTTGTTTTCTGCCAACACATGATTGGTACGATATCCTTTTCCGGCAGAAAGACGGAAATTCACATATTCATTCGGATTGTATTTAAGATGCGCACGCGGAGTCACGAAGAAACCATGTTCGTTACTGTAATCACCACGCAGACCGGCCATTACCATCCATTTATCATTCAGGTTCAACGTATATTGCACGTAAGCACCGGGAACAGCTTCCTTTTCAAAGGCTTTGAGCGGATTGTCCGTTGTATTTTCCAAACGGTAATGTTGGTCATAAGCGTCATAATTGAAGCTCAACCCTGCGGAGAAACTATTTTGCGGATTAAATTCCGTTTCAAACATCAGCGAAGCATAGACGTTGGTTTGATCCACATTATACAGTTTGCGTCCATACGTAGCATCCTGATTGTGTAAAGTGGTGGAAAGAATCAAAGCCAGATTCGTATTCTTCTCCTTATTAAAGATATAGGCGTTCTTGGTGAAGAATTCATAGCGCTCCGTATCGATCCCTACTTTATACAGGTCACCGGAGTGCATTGTCCCTCCATGATTGGCCTGTCCGCTGGTACGTGTTTCAGAAAGGGCTTTGATACCTGCCTGGAAAACATAATGGTCGCCCATGTATGCCCACCGGTTCCACACATTATACTGTTCTACCTGCGGAATATCCACAAATCCGTCATCGTTGCCATCATGCGCCTTGGTCTCATTTTCGTAATGCGCCAGCAGAGAAGTGCTCCATCGTTTGGAAAGTTTCAATGTAGCGTCCGCATTGGCTTCATATCGGTTGGTAGTGCTTGCAAAAAGGTTGGCAGACACCCAATCGGCTTCCGGCAACTGTGGTTTCTTAAATTCTACGTTTATCTGTCCTGTGATGGCTTCATAACCATTCTTCACCGAAGATGTTCCTTTGGAAACCTGTATGCTCTGCATCCACGGACCGGGGACATATCCCAATCCATAAGGAGCGGCGGCTCCCCGATAATTCGGGATGTTTTCCGTCAACATCTGCACATAAGTGCCGGACAGCCCCAACAATTTAATTTGTTTGGCTCCTGTTGCCGCATCGGAATAACTCACATCTACTGAAGGGTTCGTCACAAAACTTTCCCCCAGGTTACAACAAGCGGCTCTACTCAATTCGGCACTGCTTATCATGTCTTCGTTCATCACGCTACTGCGCAATTTCATCGTTCCCAGTTTACGAGTGACAATATTTACTTCATTCAGCTCCACTCCATCACGAAGCACAATATCCAGTTGTTGATTTTTACTGCTCACATGAATCGTGTCGTTCTGAAAACCGATAAAGCTGACAATCAGCATGTGGCTTTTGGAAGGTTTAGTGATAGAAAAACTACCATCCTCTTTGGTTGTCACTCCTTGTCCTGTATTCATCCAGAACACATTGGCACCCGGAATAGCCTCCCCGGTACTATCTTTCACTGTTCCCCGTACTTGCGCATATATATTACCGGCAAATAACAGGAACAGTCCTATTATCATATATTTCATTCTTTCTAAAGTTACTTTCGAGATACAAAATTAATTCATTTCTCATGCAACTTAGTTGCATTCAGTGCTGCTTTACTTTCATGTTCTATTGAAAGCAAAGGATTAAATAAGAAAGAAATAGTGGCTAAATAATATAAGTGGAATATAGCGCCAGCTTCTGCCTCGAACAGAGAGGTGGCGGAGAGGTCAGACTATCATATTCTACCGATTTATCCGCATAGGTCGGAGTCAACAGATAGCAAAAATGCTCACACAAAAGATCGACTACTAAAGCTGATGTTGTCAGTTCAGTAGTATGTTTCATCAAATCAAGCTTATAGATAATAGCTGTACAACCCTTATCTTTACAACCTTTTTTTGAATCACAAGTATGAGTCTTTTTACACTTCGGACAGCCTGTATCACAACAGCTCTGCACCGTTTCACAACGGACACAGCAATAATGCACAATAGAGACTCCACCTCCTGAATAGATAATCAGGAGAGAAAGGATAAGTGCTGTTATGTAGGCTAGTTTTTTCATTTCAGAGGACAAAGATAAGAATAAAAACAGATTTTCCTATAATTTTTCGTAATTAAGATTCAATCAATCCGATACAGACACATTCTCTTTCCTTTATTTGGCTATTTTAGAGTCATATCAGCACTATTAACTCTTTTTACTCAACAATAAAACCTATCTTTGCCCCAATAAATTCTCTGATTTTTAAGTAAACGCTATGCTTACATATTTACTCATCATTATCACTCTTTATCTGGCAGGTAATGCCTACATATTTATCAGAGCAAAGCAAGCTCTGAAAGTTAAATCTCTCGGAGTAAAAATATTCCTGACCGTTTTATTCTGGATATGTGCTTTATCCTTTTTCGGCACGATGCTAACTCGTAACCTTGAGATGCCTGTCTTTATCTCCCATTCAATGTACACCATTGGAACAAGTTGGTTGATATTTACTCTATACATGGCATTATTCTTGCTTTTGTTTGATATCTTGAAATTATTCAAAGTTGTCTACAAATATAGGTTCTATCTGTCTTTAGTGTTCACGTTGGGATTGCTGGGATGTGGGGTATATAACTATCATCACCCGGAAACCAATGTAGTCAGCATTTTAACCAATAAACGATATGAAGATACTCCCCAAGCAATTAAAATCGTCGCAATCAGCGATGTTCACTTGGGAAATGGTACAGGGAAAGCCGCATTAAAAAAATATGTGGAAATGATAAATGCGCAGCATCCCGACCTGATACTGATTAGTGGTGACTTGATTGATAATAGCGTCGTACCTCTTTATACAGAGAATATGGCGGAAGAATTAGCTAACTTGAAAGCTCCTATGGGTATCTATATGGTTCTCGGCAATCACGAATACATTAGCGGTATCGATGAAAGTATCCGATATATTAAAAGCACTCAAATACAATTATTGCGCGATTCAGTAGTTACACTTCCCAACGGCATACAACTGATAGGACGTGATGACCGTCATAACCGCAAGCGTCATTCCCTGCAAGAGTTAATGGTGAATATCGATAAAAGCAAACCTATCATTTTATTGGATCATCAACCTTTTGATTTGGAAAAAACGGAAGCTGCCGGCATCGACCTGCAATTCAGTGGGCATACACACCACGGACAAATATGGCCTATTAATTGGGTGACCGATTATATCTTCGAGCAAAGCCACGGTTATCGCCAATGGGGAAACAGTCACGTGTATGTATCTTCCGGATTGTCTCTTTGGGGACCACCCTTCAGAATAGGAACGCATAGTGAAATGGTTATTTTCAATTTTCAATGAATATTATGCAGTTTTGTCACATATGTTACAGTTTCCAAGCAATCTCTGCCCTATCTTTGCAGAAAAAAGATTATGGAACAATTACATGCTCATGAAGTCCTCCACATGATGGAAGGAAATAGCTACTCGGAATCATCATTGCGGGAAGCAATCATTAAGAAGTTTGGCTCACAGCAACGTTTTTATGCTTGCTCGGCAGAAAACATGGATGTAGATACCCTTATCGAATTTCTGAAAATGAAAGGGAAATTTATGCCTGCTGAAGATGGATTCACAGTAGATATCACTAAAGTTTGCAAGCATTGATTGGCGGATAATATCCGCCAATCCCATTTTTGGGGATAAATAGCTGCATTTTTTTCTGTTTTTATTAGCCCGATTCACGAATTTCATCTATATTTGTCAATAGTGAATGATAAAACAAATGTTGAATTTACAGAAAAAATGGGTATGAAAAAACAATATGTCAGTCTGCTTGCAATTATACTTTCGGTAAGCGGCTTTTTGTTTTCTTGTCATGACAAGATGAACAAAAACACAGGTGCGTTACAGTTTGATAGCATTCAAGTGAATAAGACAGCTCACCTCTTCAATGATACAGCCAAACCGGCCTGCAATATTATTATTAATTTTGCTTATCCGATAAAATCATCGGATGATATGCTGAAAGACAGTCTGAATACTTATTTCATTTCGGCCTGTTTCGGAGATAAATACATCGGCGAAAAACCGGAAGAAGTTGTAAAGCAATATACCGAGAATTATATCAGCGAATACCGTCGCGATCTCGAGCCTATGTATACCGAAGATGAGAAAGACAAGGAAGACGAATCTTCCATCGGTGCCTGGTATTCTTATTATAAAGGTATAGAAAGCCATGTGCAACTGTATGATAAAGATCTACTTGTATATCGCATCGACTATAACGAATATACCGGAGGTGCACATGGAATTTACATGGCAACTTATTTAAATATGGACCTCACCCTGATGCGTCCGCTCCGCCTCGATGATATTTTTGTCGGAGACTACAAAGACGCATTGACCGACCTGATCTGGAATCAGCTCATGGCAGATAACAAAGTGACCACTCACGAAGCATTGGAAGATATGGGATATGCTTCCACCGGGGACATCGCTCCGACAGAAAATTTCTATCTAAGCAAAGAAGGAATCACCTTCTATTATAATGTATACGATATCACTCCTTATTCTATGGGACCTGTAAAGGTAACAATCCCATTTGCTATGATGGAACATCTATTAGGCAGTAACCCGATTCTGGGAGAGCTAAAAAATTAAAAATCATAAAAAGCTGAACACCAATGAATATCCTGTTGTTATCACTTCCATGTGACAGAATAGGATATTCATCCACATCTATCATTCAAAACTTATAATTCAAAATTCAAACAGTGGAAATCATACTGAAATATTTTCCTGATCTGACGGAAGAGCAGCGCAAACAATTCGCAGCTCTATACGACCTCTACACTGACTGGAATTCAAAAATCAACGTTATCTCCCGCAAGGACATTGAGAATTTATATGAGCATCACGTGCTCCATTCATTAGGCATTGCCAAAGTCATCCAATTCCGCCCCGGAACCAGCATCATGGACTTGGGTACAGGAGGAGGTTTTCCCGGCATTCCTTTAGCAATCCTGTTTCCCGAGGTAAAATTCCACCTCGTAGACAGTATCGGCAAAAAAGTACGTGTAGCAACCGAAGTGGCAAATGCCATCGGACTGAAAAATGTGACTTTCCGCCATGCCCGTGCAGAAGAGGAGAAACGAACGTTCGACTTTGTTGTCAGCCGTGCCGTAATGCCTTTGGCGGATTTGATTAAGATTATTAAAAAGAATATCTCTTCGAAACAACAGAATGCATTGCCCAACGGACTTATCTGTCTCAAAGGCGGTGAACTGGAGCATGAAACAATGCCGTTCAAACATAAAACGGTCATTCATAGCTTGAGCGACAACTTCGAGGAAGAGTTCTTTAAAACAAAAAAAGTGGTATATGTTCCGATTTAAACAAGACTATATGTTCTGATAGATGATAAATCATAGAGAAACCATGAAAATAAAAAGATTTGAATTTAATATGTTTCCCGTAAATTGCTACGTATTATGGGATGACACTAAAGAAGCAGTCGTAATTGATCCGGGCTGTTTCTATGAAGAAGAAAAGCAGGCACTGAAAAAGTTCATTCTTACCAATGAACTGAATGTAAAGCATCTGCTGAATACTCATTTACACCTAGATCATATCTTCGGAAATCCGTTCATGCTGAAAGAATTCGGGTTATCGGCAGAAGCAAACAAAGCAGACGAGTACTGGATTGACGAAGCACCGAAACAAAGCAGAATGTTTGGTTTTCAGTTGCAGGAAGAACCTGTACCACTGGGCAAATACCTGCATGACGGAGATATCATCACTTTCGGACATACCAAACTGGAAGCAATACACGTGCCCGGACATTCACCCGGCAGCTTGGTGTACTATTGCAAAGAAGACAACTGCATGTTCTCCGGTGACGTCCTGTTCCAAGGCAGCATCGGCCGTGCTGATCTCACAGGAGGCAACTTCGATGAACTGATAGAACATATTTGCAGCCGTTTATTTGTTCTTCCCAACGAAACAGTCGTTTATCCGGGACACGGCGCTCCCACGACTATCGGAATGGAAAAAGCTGAAAACCCATTTTTTAGATAATAAAAAAGAAGTATTAAGTATCAGGTATTAGGTATTAACAAGGCTAATCGCCCATTAACCGCAGTAATACTTAATACTTGATACTTAATACTTAATTTAATACTTGATTATTATGAAAACCGATTTGTTAGCTAGCCGTCACATCGGCATCAATGAACAAGATACAGCCATAATGCTCCGCAAAATTGGCGTGAACTCACTGGACGAACTGATTAATCAGACAATTCCCGCCAATATACGGCTGAAAGAGCCGCTTGCATTGACTAGTCCACTGACGGAATACGAATTTGGAAAACACATCGCTGAACTGGCAGCTAAAAACAAACTATATACCACATATATCGGTTTGGGATGGTACAACACGATCACTCCGGCCGTTATCCAGCGGAATGTATTCGAAAACCCAGTATGGTATACTTCTTACACTCCGTACCAGACAGAGGTATCGCAAGGACGTCTGGAAGCATTGATGAATTTCCAGACAGCCGTATGTGATCTTACTGCCATGCCACTCGCCAACTGCTCACTTCTGGACGAAGCAACTGCCGCCGCCGAAGCCGTAAGCATGATGTATGCCTTACGCTCCCGCGCGCAACAGAAAGCCAATGCGAACGTAGTCTTCGTAGACGAGAATATTTTTCCGCAGACATTAGCTGTCATGACTACACGTGCCGTACCTCAAGGCATCGAACTACGTGTAGGTAAATATAAAGATTTTGAACCTTCACCGGAAGTGTTTGCCTGTATTCTGCAATATCCGAACTCACATGGAAACGTAGAGGACTATTCTGAATTTACCGAAAAAGCACATGCCGCAGACTGCAAAGTAGCTGTTGCCGCTGATATTTTAAGTCTCGCCCTGCTAACTCCTCCGGGAGAATGGGGAGCAGATATTGTATTCGGAACCACACAACGCTTGGGTACCCCAATGTTCTATGGCGGTCCATCGGCTGCTTTCTTTGCTACCAAAGACGAATACAAACGGAATATGCCGGGACGAATCATCGGATGGTCTAAAGACAAATATGGCAAACTCTGCTACCGAATGGCTTTACAGACACGTGAACAACATATCAAACGGGAAAAAGCAACTTCAAATATCTGTACCGCACAAGCATTATTAGCTACTATGGCAGGCTTTTACGCCGTTTATCACGGTCAGGAGGGTATCACTACAATTGCATCACGTATACACAGCATTACTGTATTTCTTGAAAAGCAATTAAAGAAATGCGGATATACACAAGTCAACGCTCAATACTTTGACACCTTACGTTTCGAATTGCCCGAACACGTTTCGGCACAGCAAATCCGCACGATAGCACTTACCAAAGAAGTTAATCTGCGCTATTATGAAAATGGCAATGTTGGTTTCAGCATTGACGAAACAACAGATGTGGCAGCTGCCAATGTGTTGCTCTCGATTTTTGCCATTGCCGCCGGAAAAGATTACCAGAAAGTAGACGACATTCCGGAAAGAAGCAACATCGACAAGGATTTAAAACGTACAACTCCTTTCCTGACACATGAAGTATTCAGCAAGTATCACACGGAAACAGAGATGATGCGTTACATCAAACGTCTGGACCGCAAAGATATTTCTCTTGCACAATCCATGATTTCCCTCGGTTCATGTACAATGAAGCTGAATGCAGCCGCAGAAATGTTGCCTTTAAGCCGTCCCGAGTTTATGGGTATGCACCCGCTGGTTCCGGAAGACCAAGCAGAAGGTTATCGTGAATTAATCAAGAACCTAAGTGAAGATTTGAAAGTTATCACCGGGTTTGCAGGGGTCAGCCTACAACCCAATTCGGGTGCTGCAGGAGAATATGCAGGCCTTCGTGTGATTCGCACCTATCTCGAAAGTATCGGTCAGGGACACCGTAACAAAGTCTTGATTCCAGCTTCGGCTCACGGAACAAATCCTGCGTCTGCTATACAGGCAGGCTTCGTAACTGTTACCTGTGCATGCGACGAGCAGGGGAATGTAGAAATGGCTGACCTACGTGTAAAAGCTGAAGAAAATAAAGATGAATTGGCTGCACTGATGATTACTTATCCTTCTACACATGGTATCTTCGAGACCGAGATAAAAGAGATTTGCGACATCATTCACGCCTGTGGTGCACAAGTATATATGGACGGAGCCAACATGAATGCACAGGTAGGATTAACCAATCCGGGATTCATCGGTGCAGATGTCTGTCACTTGAATCTTCATAAAACATTCGCTTCCCCTCATGGTGGCGGAGGTCCGGGAGTCGGTCCTATCTGCGTAGCCGAACATTTGGTTCCTTTCCTTCCCGGACACGGAATCTTCGGCAATTCACAAAATCAAGTATCGGCAGCTCCATTCGGCAGTGCAGGTATTCTGCCTATCACATACGGATATATCCGCATGATGGGTGCAGAAGGACTGACACAGGCAACTAAAATTGCGATCCTGAACGCTAATTATCTGGCTACTTGTCTGAAAGATACGTATGGAGTTGTTTATCGGGGAGCCAACGGTTTCGTAGGGCACGAAATGATTCTGGAATGCCGGAAAGTACATGAAGAAGCAGGAATCTCGGAGAATGATATTGCCAAACGCCTGATGGATTACGGTTATCATGCTCCTACCCTCTCCTTCCCCGTCCACGGTACGTTGATGATTGAACCAACAGAAAGTGAAAGTCTGGCAGAACTAGACAATTTCGTAGATGTCATGCTGAATATCTGGAAAGAAATTCAAGAAGTGAAGAATGGCGAAGCGGATAAAGATGATAATGTATTGATTAATGCTCCTCATCCAGAATATGAAATTGTAAGTGATCGTTGGGAGCACTCATATACACGCGAGAAAGCAGCTTATCCTATAGAAAGTGTACGTGATAATAAATTCTGGATAAATGTAGCTCGCGTAGATAACACCTTGGGAGACCGTAAGCTACTACCCACTCGCTATGGTACTTTCGAGTAAAAAGAGGTCTATCCAAAGAGATTTACAGAGCACTGTCTCTTAAAGAATCACCTCACAAAAATAAGGGGATGTATCAAAACTCCCCTTTTATCGAAATCACCCTCGCTACAACTTTCTGTGGCGAGGGTGATTTTTATATGAGAGTTTCGACACAGCCTCTTATTTTATCAGACAAGAAGCTGTATTCTATCTAACGATAGTTATTGTATTAGCCTTTACCTTTTTCTCTTTTATTGGAATCTTCGAATCAGGATAACCCAAAGCTACACAACCGTAGACTTTATGATTGGCAGGAACACCTAAAGCAGTAATAAATTCACGAACCTCCGGATCATCACATGTTGTCCCCAACTGATTGATCCAACAAGAGCCGATACCTAAAGACTGGGCAGCCAGGAACATATTTTCTATGGCACAAGCACAATCCATACCAGCCCACCATTGAGTAGGCTCATTAGATACAATCACTAAAGTCGGAGCATGATAATAGCAACAATAAGTCTTACTATGTCCACGTTCCTGCAAACGAGAATCGTCGCTTTTTGCAAAAGCCCCTTTAATCCGTTCATTCAGTTCTGTCAACTTATCCATATTTTGAATAGCCGTAAAATGCCATGTTTCCAGATGCATTCCACTCGGTGCATAAGTTGCAGCTTCCAAAATAGCCTGCAAATCCTCTTCTAAAACTTGCTGGCCAGTATAAGCCCGTACGCTACGGCGTGCTTTAATGTTCTCTAAAACTTCATTTGTTTTCATGGATAACAAGTATTTTATATAAGTATGCCATCATTATTAGTTTAACTGCATCAATACATTATACTTTTCTACCGTTTGACCAGCCCAATCTTTGCATTCAGTTTGAAATAATAGACTCCATTCTCTCTCTCCAGGAACCCGTATTTGTCTTTCTCTAAAGATCCTTTTTCTAAACGGGTATTTAAAAACAAAAAATCCTCCATTATTTGCTTTTCCGATTTATGATAACAGAGCACTTCTCCATTTCCATCCACCAATAGAATACCTTCCACTGCCGAATCCAATCCATTGTAAATCTTTGCAGGACGCATTCCCAATACTAATGCCATCAAGAACTGCTTCATCTTGAATTCATAGAACTTATGCTTATTGATTAGTTCATCTTTAATCTTCAACGGATTCATTTGTTTAATAACTTCCGTCAACTCACTAATACGGGAGATACCATCCAAATGCATGATACGAACCATTTCTGTCAGTACACGTGGAAAATGCAGATCAATCATCAAAAGATTACTGCGGAATACGCGGTCGGCTACATCAGCGTATTTAAGTACGCCCCCCAAACGTTCGATCATCATCATCCGTTCGGCAACTTCATTCGGAGATTCAGGCAAAGCATTGATTTTATTCACTGTTGGAGTGGCAAATTTGACTCCACTCTGTTCCAGTTTAAGATTCGCTGCACGTCCTCCGTCCAACAACGGATTCATTACGCCCAACCGTGAACGGACATTGAAACCTCTTAACGGAGCTTTCGGATGCCAAAATGTAATGGAAAAATCTGTGCGATCTTCTGTTTTTGCTTCCAAATCGAAAATGGCAGCTTCGTCTAAAAACTCTTCTACTCCTTCTGGAGAAGCAACATCATTTTCCGGCGAAGATTTCACAGCCTGTAATATCAGATCAGCTACAATACCAAAATCTTCACGAGGCATGGACTTACTCCCATTCTCTCCTTCTATACGAATCGTATCTTCTTCAATATAATATTGACGTGTTCCATCATGTTCTTCCCGTTGAATCATTGCAACAGGCCAAAATGTATCTCCCGCCTTTGCTTCTGCTGTGCCTAACACTACTTTTCCATCTGCTAAGAGACGAAAGAAAGAATAGAGTTCGCACCATTCTTTTTTGGTTGCTTCAAATGCCATATATTTTTGTTCTTCTTTATTTTACTACAAATGTTCTATCTTAATTCTACTACTGAATTTTCCTAACTATGAGTTGCTTCTACTGATTGATAACCTGCGGTAAGGTTACAGACGACACAACCGGAGGAACTATATGAGTCACCTCCTCCAATGGAGGGAGCTTGCCTACCTGTGCAAACAGGGAGTTTCGTATCCATTCTCTGGGAGTGACTATGATAAATCGTCCCGTCCAACAACCATCAAAATAGGAAGGGTTACCCGGCTGTTTCTTAATGGGATAACAGATGTTTTCTCCTTTAGTCCGCATCTCCGGCGAACGTCCGGGATCATTCACCCACACATGTTTATCATCAATGCCACGAAGCACCATCCAGTGCCCTCTCGGACCAGGACGCAAACCACGAACTGCACCTGTATATCTCACATTTACAAGCACAGGAATGCCACGATCAATATAATCTTTCAATATCCGATAATCTTTCTGCTGGAAATGTTCGGCACTTATCATGTTTTCATAATAACGTGTCAACGAATCAATCTCAAAAGAATAATATCCTCCCTGCCCTATTGAAGTACGGCGACGGAAAGGAGCACGTTTTTTCAGAAAGTAGTTCCGCTGATATTCAATCAGTTTCTTTTCTGCATCCTGGGCTGTACGTTGTGTATCAGCCGTCATTCCCTTAAAATAATCAAAGACCATTAACGAAGAAGCCAGAGAGCAATGCGAGTAAGGGCATCCCGCGATTTTCTGCGAATACCACGGAACAGGAATATTATTAGGAGCCAGTTTTTGAGTTTCCTGTATTTGTGCTTGCGCCTGAACGCTCATCCATACAAAGGAACTTAAAAACAGACTAAAAATTATGTGACATTTATTTATCATGCAATCCACTCTCTATCTCTATTACTACTTCTAATACTTTACCTACAAAATATTCTCATCATCAAGAATCCGCGCTGTCTCCACCTTCTCCAAACGTGCACGCAACTTAGGCATCATCGAACGACGAATCCGCAATGTCATGCTACAATCCATGTCATACGACTGATTAAGAATCTCCGGTTCCTCTTCTTTCACAATGCGCATGACATCATTCATAAAAGGATATTCAAACATTACCGTCACATCCTCATCTACCGTCTTTTCTATAATAGTAGCGGCAGCAATCGCTTCGGCAGCAGCGGCCTTGTAAGCAACAATCAATCCACTTGTCCCCAACTTGATTCCTCCAAAATAACGAACTACTATAATCAGTATATCCGTCAGTTCATTCGAGTTTATCTGTCCGAGAATAGGTTTACCCGCTGTTCCGGAAGGTTCTCCGTTGTCATTGGCACGGAAATCCTTTCGCGCAGCTCCCAACATATAAGCATAGCATACATGCCGTGCATCATAATACTTTTTCTGATACGTTTCAAGATGCATCTTTATCTCATCGAGAGTACGCACAGGAAGGGCTATAGCAATGAACTTGCTTCGTTTTTCCGTATAAATACCTTCGGAAGGCTCAATGATGGTTTTATAAGTATCTTCAGCAGTCATGTTGCAAAGATACGGCTTTAATGAGAAAAGTCAATCTATCATTTGGAAATATTAATGTTCCACTTATCGATGATAGGCAGTTGGGGGAATTAAAAATAGTGACGCTATCCAATAAAAATAGTGACGGTATACCACAACGATACCGTCACTATCCCGGGCATATCCCGTCACTATTTTTTCTACATCAATCAAGCGTCACATCTACTGATATAGTCCCTATCAACAATGATTTTCGCATCATCTTACAGATATTTTTTAATCTAACTTATGAATCACCAGTCCCGAACGAAGTTTCGGTTCAAACCAAGTAGTCTTCGGCGGCATAATATTGCCTGTATCTGCAATATCCATCAACTGTTTCATAGATACGGGATAGAGAGCCAAAGCCACTTTCATTTCACCGCTATCCACACGCTTCTTGAGCTCTCCCAATCCACGGATACCACCGACAAAATCAATACGTTTATCAGAACGCAGATCCTTTATACCTAAAACTTCATCCAAAATCAAGTTGGAAGAGATTGTAACATCAAGCACACCAATAGGGTCGTTATCATTATACGTACCGGCCTTAGCAGTCAAGCTGTACCATTTACCACCCAAATAGAGTGAAAAATTATGTAAGCCGGATGGTTTATAGATATCCGCACCCTTCTCTTCTACTATAAAGTTTTTATCAAGTGCAGCCAGGAATTGCTCGGGAGTCAAACCATTGAGATCTTTCACTACACGATTATAATCGATGATGGTTAGCTGGTTTGCAGGGAAGCAAACAGCCATGAAGTAATTATATTCTTCATCACCACGATGATTCGGATTTTGCTTTGCTTTCTCTGCTCCCACCAATGCAGCAGCGGCAGAACGGTGATGCCCGTCAGCAATATAAAGAGCAGGCATTTTAGCAAATTCGGCAGTAATGGTAGCAATATCTGCATCCTGGTCGACAATCCAGAAAGTATGTCCAAAGCCATCACCCGGAGCGATAAAGTCATAAACCGGCTTGTTTGCTGTATATTTCTTTATAATAACATCCAGCTTCTCATTATCAGGATAAGCAAAGAAAACAGGCTCAATGTTTGCGTTGTTCACACGTACATGTTTCATACGATCCTCTTCCTTGTCACGACGGGTAAGCTCATGCTTTTTGATAATACCATTCATATAATCGGGAACATAAGCACCGACCACCAATCCGTATTGCGTTTTCCCGTTCATCGTCTGGGCATAGATATAATAGTTTTCCTTATTATCCTGCACCAACCAGCCTTTGTCCTGAAACAGTTGGAAATTCTCGGCAGCTTTAGCATACACCCGTTCGTCGTGTTCATCCATACCAACAGGGAAATCTATTTCCGGTTTAATAATATGATAAAGAGACTTTTCGTTACCTTCCGCTTCTGCGCGGGCTTCTTCAGAGTTCAGTACATCATAAGGACGTGAAGCGACCTGTTCTACGAGGTTTTGCGGAGGACGAATGCCCTTGAAAGGTTTGATTATTGCCATGATATTAGTATTTTATATGTAAAAAATTAAAGCCACAGACTTCTTGAAAATCTGTGGCTCAAATATACTACTTATTTCTAAAAAAGACATTCTGCAACGGATTGTTTTTATTCAGATACTACCATAGTTATCCTGAAAAATCCGGCAGACTTATTCAGAATCTTACTTGTTTACTCTAAATTTCTCGCAACCATCTTTCAAGAAGCCCACAATTTGTTGAGCAGCAGCAATACCGGCATTGATATTTGCTTCGGCAGTTTGAGCACCCATCTTCTTAGGAGTTGAGAAATAACGTCCGGCAAACTTTTCTGCAAACTCTGCGTTAGCAGCAGGCATAATATCTGTGATATATTTGAAGTCTGCACGCTCTTCCATCAGTTTGATTAGTTCTGCTTCGTTAATCACTTCCTTACGGGCAGTGTTTACCAACATAGCACCTTTCGGCATATCTTTCAACAGAGCATAATTGATAGAGTTCTTTGTTTCGGCAGTTGCCGGAATATGAAGAGATACCACCTGGCAAGTCTTGTACAATTCTTCTGCAGAATCAAGTGCTTTCACACCATCTTTTTCGATTACTTCTTTCGGGCAGAATGCATCATAAGCATACACTTCCATTCCGAAACCTTTGGCAACACGAGCTACATTGCGGCCTACGTTTCCATAAGCATGAATACCCAATTTCTTGCCCATCAATTCTGTACCGGAAGTTCCGTTATAGAAGTTACGGACAGCATATACCATCATACCCAAAGCAAGTTCGGCAACAGCATTAGAATTCTGTCCCGGAGTGTTCATCACGCATACATTGTGAGCTGTGGCAGCAGCCAGGTCCACATTATCGTATCCTGCACCGGCGCGAACTACGATTTTCAATTCTTTAGCAGCATCAAGCACCTCTGCATCAACAATATCACTACGGATAATGATGGCATTAGCATCTTTCACTGCATCCAGTAACTGGGCTTTTTCTGTATATTTCTCAAGTAAAGCAAACTCGTATCCGGCTGCTTCTATTTCTTTACGGATACCGTCTACTGCAACTTTAGCAAACGGTTTATCAGTAGCTACAAGTATTTTCATAATCTAATTCTGTTTATAAAGACTCACCACAGATTACCCAGATTCTCACAGAATAAAAAAAATCTGCGTCCGTCTGTATAATCTGTGGTGAAAATATTATTAATGAAGTTTTTCAAATTCCTGCATACAATCAATCAAAGCTTGTACGCTTTCTTTCGGCAGAGCATTGTAGCAAGATGCACGGAAACCACCTACAGAACGGTGTCCCTTGATACCTACCATACCTCTTTCAGTAGCAAACTTCAAGAAGTCAGCTTCGAAGTCTTTGTATTCGGGAGCCATCACGAAACAGATGTTCATACGTGAACGGTCTTCTTTGGCAGCAGTACCCACGAACATTTTGTTACGGTCGATTTCAGCATACAACATATCCGCTTTTTCAATGGCACGACGTTCCATTTCTTTCACACCACCCTGTGCTTTGATCCAGCGAAGCGTCTGCAATGCTGCATAAATAGGTACAACAGGAGGAGTGTTAAACATAGAGCCACTGTCAACATGAGTCTGATAATTCAACATCGTTGGAATGTAACGGGAAACCTTACCCAATGCGTCATTCTTAACGATAACGAATGTAACACCAGCAGGAGCCAGATTCTTTTGTGCACCACCATAAATACAGATATATTTAGAAACGTCGATCGGACGTGAGAAAATATCAGAAGACATATCGGCAACCATCGGAACCGGAGAATCGAGGTCTTTCTTCAATTCTGTACCGTAAATTGTGTTGTTAGTCGTGATGTGGAAATAATCTGCGTCTGTCGGGATTGTATAATCTTTGGGGATATAAGTATATGTAGCTTCAGCAGAGGAAGCAACTTCTACAACTTCACCAAACCCTTTAGCTTCTTTCATAGCTTTCTTTGCCCATACACCGGTGTTTAGGTAAGCAGCTTTTTTTTCGAGGAAGTTATAAGGAACCATGCAGAACTCCATACTAGCACCTCCACCCAGGAACAGTACCGAATAGCCTTCGGGGATATTGAGTAATTCCTTGAATAATGCCTCTGCTTCGTCAACCACAGGTTGGAAGTCTTTGGCGCGGTGGCTGATTTCCATCAAAGAGAGACCAGAGCCGTTGAAATCTAAAATAGCCTTCGCTGTATCCTCTATCACCTCACGCGAAAGAATGGAAGGTCCTGCATTGAAATTATGCTTTTTCATTTGAAGTTTGTTTTTGGTTTAACAATTTCGTTACTTTTGTCTTTTGACCTTGCGAATTTACGAATTTATTTCCGCCGCACAAATCTTTCCTTATAAAAATACTGTTTTAAAGCAGATTTTCCTTTCTTTTTATTGGTTTATACAGGATATATACACCATTTTGTTATCCATAGATGTCAAGTAAGGTATCTTACAGAAAAGATCTTTACTTCGCTTCTTCTATAATAGTCTTCATTCCTTTGATTTTCTCCCCCTGAATCAGATTCAAGAGTTGCTTCACCTTAGCCTGGCGAACAGCGACAAAAGCATAATGTTCTTTGACGTCAATCGCTCCGACATCTTCGCGGGTCAGATTTCCTTTTTTATATAAGAATCCGGCAATATCTATCCGGCTAAGTTTCTCCTTTTTTCCTTTACCTATATAAATGGTAGCCCAGACCGATTTCGGAGGCCGGGGAGGGTTTTCAGGCAACACTACTATCTCCATTTCTTCCAGAATATAAGAAGGAAGTTTCTCTTCGGCATGAAGAATCAGATAAGACGTTCCGGTCGCATCCCAACGTGCTGTTCGTCCGTTGCGGTGCGTAAAGGCTTCTTCATTGACCGGCAAATGATAATGGATGATATGTCCGACTTCCGGAATATCCAGTCCACGGGCAGCCAGATCGGTAGAAATCAATACATGACAACTGCCATTACGGAACTTGTAAAGCGCACGTTCACGGTCCGGCTGTTCCATACCACCATGAAAACGTTCTGCGAGTAGTTTTTTATCCGCCAATAACTGATGTACACGGTCCACCGCATCCCGATGATTACAAAACACGATGCTCGAAGCGCTCCCCAATGTACAAAGCAGGTTATATAAAGTATCAATCTTATCTTTGGAAGGCGAAAGCACCTTCATCAATTTCAAGCGCGACTCTTGTTCTTCAGAATCGTCCGAAAGGAAGTTCAACTTAACTGTGCGGTTCAATCCTGTAAATTCGGGAATCTCTGCCGCATCGGTAGCTGAAAGCAACATACGTTTTTTTAATCCCGGAAGCTGGGTGATAATCTCTGCCATTTCATCGTGGAAACCAAACTCCAACGATTTGTCGAACTCGTCAATAATTAAAGTTTCAATGGTTTCAGGGTTGAAATTGCCTTTCGACAAATGGTCGGTGATACGTCCCGGAGTACCGATGATGATAGCAGGATGATTGCTCAATATACTTTTCTTTTCTTCGGCGATAGGATGTCCACCGTAACAACAGCAGGTTTTCCAGGAAGTCCCCATTGCTTTGAATACAGAATCTATCTGTAAGGCCAGCTCACGCGAAGGAACGAGAATCAAAACCTGCACGCTGTCGTCGTTCGGTTTTAGAGTAAGGAGTAAAGGTAACAGATAGGCCAATGTCTTGCCCGATCCTGTCGGTGACAACAGTATAACGTCTTTTCTTCCGGTAGCTTGTTCAAGTGATGCTTCCTGCATCGGATTCAGCTCCTCAATCTTCAAATTGCGGAGAGCCGACTGTATAATTTCATTTTTCTCTAACATGGGGGCAAAGATACAAAAAGGAAAGAGTACGGAGATAAAAATACAATCAAACTTTAGCCATGCCGGTCAATATATAATAACCTTTCAGATTATTCTCTTTCATGTAAATGGTTACTTCTGCCCTACAAGCTGTCACCAAGGCATATCCCGTTAAACTTGAACTCATAGCTTTGACAAATGAATACTCTGTATCATTGTGAATAAAAGATATACGATGATATTCCATAACCTATTGTACTTTAATGTGTAGCCAAATATACGAATATAATAGATAAGTACGGATAAAAAAGGAGAACTATCTTTAAAACAGACATAAAATAGATACAAACCATAACGGAAAGACATTATGAGATAATGCCAAAAAGAAGCGGGAAATCGAAGAAGCATTACTGCTTTTCAGATTTCCCGCTCTGTGTTTATGTAACCTTTCCGGTCATTGTTCCGACCAGTTGTTCTCTTCCGCGAATTATCCTCCGAAGTTATCGAACATCAAGTTCTGTGCCGGAACGCCAAGATCGTCGAGCATCTTCTCAACAGCTTTCGACATCGGACCAGGACCACACATGTAGTATTCAATATCTTCAGGAGCTTCGTGATTCTTCAGGTAAGTTTCGTAAATTACGTTGTGAACGAATCCCGGAGTGTACTTCACGCCTGCAGCATCAGCAGCAGGGTCCGGACGGTCGAGAGCCAAATGGAAAGTGAAATTCGGGAAGTCCTTTTCGATTTGCAGGAAATCTTCCAGATAGAACACTTCATTCAGCGCACGGGCACCATAGAAGTAAGACATCTTACGATCAGTTGTATGCAATGTCTTAGTCATGTGCATGATTTGCGCACGTAACGGAGCCATACCGGCACCACCACCAATCCACATCATTTCCTTCTTAGAATCGAAGATTGGGTGGAAGTCTCCGTAAGGACCGCTCATTATTACTTTGTCACCCGGTTTCAGGGTAAAGATATATGAAGAAGCGATACCCGGCATCACATCCATAAATCCAGGACCTTGTTCTTTCGGCTTGAACGGTGGAGTAGCGATACGTACTGTCAACATGATACGGTCACCTTCGGCAGGATAGTTGGCCATAGAGTAAGCACGAATTGTTTCCTCGTCGTTCTTACATTTCAAACCTAACAAACCGAATTTCTCCCATGCTGGCAGATATTCATCACCAATCAGGCTCTTATCGATGTCCTTATCATAATCCATTGAAAATTTAGGAATCTTAATCTGTGCATAAGAACCCGGGATAAAGTCCATGTGTTCGCCTTTAGGCAGAGCAACGATGAACTCTTTGATAAATGTAGCCACGTTCTTGTTGGAGATTACTTCGCACTCCCACTCTTTCACACCGAGTACAGATTCATCAATCTTGATAGCCATATCCCCCTTCACTTTTACCTGACAGCCCAGACGCCAATGGTCTTGCTGCTGTTTGCGACTGAAGTGAGGAACCTCAGAAGGCAGGATTTCGCCGCCTCCTTCGAGTACTTGGCATTTGCACTGTCCGCAAGATCCCTTACCACCACAAGCAGATGACAGGAATATCCCATTTACAGACAGCGTATTCAACAAAGTAGAACCGGAAGCCACTTCCAATTCCTTTTCGCCGTTGATTGTCAGTTTTACGTTTCCTGATGGCACCAGGAAATTCTTGGCAACCAACAAGATTACAACAAGCAACAGAATAACCACAAGGAATACCCCAATGCTCGCTAATATTAAATTCATATCCATTGTCTTATTCCTTTCTTTTTAGATGTTCAAACCAGAGAAACACATAAACGCGATTGCCATCAGACCTACTGTGATAAATGTGATACCCAAGCCCTTCAATGGAGCAGGTACGTCAGAGTAAGCCATTTTCTCGCGGATAGCAGCCAGACCTACGATAGCCAGCAACCAACCGATACCAGAGCCTAATGCATAAGAGAGGGCATCCCAAATATCACCAATGTATTTCGGATCACTCGGACCAACGTTAATACGTTGTTGCATAAACAGAGAGGCACCCATGATCGCACAGTTAACGGCAATCAACGGCAGGAAGATACCCAGCGAAGCATACAGTGACGGAGTGAAGCGTTCTACCACCATCTCCACCAATTGCACGATACCGGCAATTACGGCAATGAAAAGAATAAAACTCAAGAAGCTAAGGTCGACACCTTCAATGATAGCATTGGCAGCCAGCACCTTAGTTTGCAACAGGTAGTTGACCGGAAGCGTCACCAGCAACACGAAAGTCACGGCGATACCCAGTCCTACGGCAGTCTTCACATTCTTCGAAACAGCCAGGTATGAACACATACCCAAGAAGAATGCGAATATCATGTTGTCCACAAAGATAGAGCGGACGAATAAACTTAATAAATGTTCCATAATTCTTTTTGATTTATGATTTATGATTTATAATTTATGATTCAGCAGACTTATCATGCGACTATGACTATAAAGCTAGACATAAATCATAATTCAGAAATCAGAAATAATTAATTACTTTGTTCTTGCAATTCTTTATGACGTGCACGTTGATACCAGATAATGCATGCTACGATAATCAATGCCATCGGCGGCATCAACATCAAGCCGTTGTTTACGTATCCGATATTTTGAATCGGTTCATAATTCAGGATATTGAAACCAAGCAATGTTCCCGAACCAAACAATTCGCGGAAGAAAGCAACGATAATCAAAATCTTAGCATAGCCTAAACCATTACCTACACCATCCAAGAAAGACTCCCAAGGACCGTTCTGCATGGCAAATGCTTCCAGACGTCCCATCAAGATACAGTTGGTGATAATCAAACCTACATAAACAGAGAGCTGTACGCTTACGTCGTAAGCAAACGCTTTCAGGATTTCACTTACGATAGTTACCAAAGCAGCTACCACAACCAACTGGACGATGATGCGGATGCGGTTAGGAATCGTCTTACGCAACAGTGAAATAACAACGTTGGCAAATGCAGTAATCACCGTTACTGAAAGTCCCATCACGATGGCAGGCTCCAGCTTTGCGGTAACAGCAAGTGCAGAACAGATACCGAGCACCTGTACGGTTACCGGATTATCAATTCCCAGCGGAGCAGAGAATACTTCTTTATTTTTCTTTGAAAACAGTTGTCCCATATTCTATCTTTCTCCTCCTTATTATTTAGTTAAAAAACTCAAGTAACTATTCAGGCAAGACTTCAACATGGCATCTACACCTACTGAAGTGATTGTACCACCGGAGATACCATCCACTTGGTAATCAGGTTTCTCTACCTTGCCATTTTTTACGACTCCCAAAGTGATAGCTCCATTTTCCAAAGTCTTCTTACCTACAAATTCGTTTTGGAAATGTTCGGTTGCAATTTCAGCACCCAGACCCGGAGTTTCACTAGCGTGTGAGAAGTAAGTACCGTAAACGGTATCTTTATCCTCGTTCAGTGCAACATATCCCCAGATAGCACCCCAAAGGCCTGCACCATAAACAGGAACCACATATTTAGTCTGACCGTCCACTTCGCATACAAACACGTGCAGACGTTGTTGTTCTTTCGCTTCTTTTTCGTAGTTGGTAGCAAATTCACCTGTGTTTTCAGTCAGCGTACCGTCTACGTTCATCAGCATGTCCCCTTTCACATATTTCTTATATTCAGCATCCGCATCCTCCACATTTTTAATGTTCAGTGCAGCGAGAATCTGTTTCTTAGTGTCCAACTGCACATTCTTATCTTGTGTAGATTTCAATGAAGAACTAACGAATGCCAGCAGGAATGCTACGATAATAACCATTACCGAAGCATAAATGATAGTATAACTATTACTATTCGTATTCATTTTCTTTCGGTATTTATTGGTTAGACTTGATAGCGCGTTTTTCGCGACGGCTGATGTTACCCTGCACTACACAGTAGTCGATCAGCGGAGCGAAGATGTTCATCAGTAAGATGGCAAGCATCATACCTTCCGGATAACCCGGATTCAGTACGCGGATAACGATAGCCATCACACCGATCAGGAATCCGAAGATATATTTACCTCTTTCCGTACGTGCGGAAGTCACAGGGTCAGTAGCCATAAATACGGCACCGAAGCAGAAACCACCGAGAACGAGGTGTTCGTACCAAGGCATTTGAGCCATTGTGTTGTTTTCCATGCCGATTGAGTTGAATACCCATGCCATAAATGCACCACCGACAAACACGGAAATCATTGTCTTCCAACTAGCAACGCCTGTCCAAAGCAGGATAACCGCACCAATCAGAATAGCGATCACACTGGTTTCACCGATAGAACCCGGAATCAGACCTGTAATCATATCCATGTTGAATGCAGGCACACTGCCTGATGTAGCAGCTTGTCCCAGCGGAGTGGCAACGGTGAGTCCGTCTACGCTTTGTCCTAAACCGAAGATACTGTCGCCTGACACCCAAACGGCATCACCGGACATCTTGGTCGGGTATGCGAAGAACAGGAATGCACGAGTAATCAACGCAACGTTGAATACGTTCATACCTGTACCACCGAATACTTCTTTTGCGAAGATAACAGAGAATGCAGTAGCTACGGCAAGAATCCACAACGGACAGTCTACCGGAACGATCATCGGGATCAAGATACCGGAAACAAGGAATCCTTCCTGGATTTCTTCTTTCTTCCATTGAGCTACGACGAACTCAATGCCAAGACCTACTACGTATGATACGATTATTTTAGGCAGTACTGCCAGGAATCCGTAGATAAACATTTCGATGAAGCTGCCAGTAGCACCTGTGTGAGTGAAATGCTGGTAACCTACGTTGTACATACCGAACAGCAAAGCCGGTATTAACGAAATAACCACAATCGACATGATGCGCTTGCTATCGATTGCGTCATGTATGTGCGTTCCCGTTTTCGCAGTCTTGCTGGGCACGAACAGGAATGTTTCGAAGCCGTCAAACACCGACTGGAATGCGTGGAATTTGCCGCCCTCCTCAAAGTTCGGCTTTATCTTATCGAGATAATTTCTTAACGCTTTCATTTATTTAATTGAAAATTGAAAGTTGAGAGTTGAAAATTGGCTGTGCTGGGTTTATGCTGTATCCACAGAGAGCCGTTTCGCAAGATTTCAACTATCGCTTATTTTAATTTTTATTATTTAATCTCTTATTCGATTACGCCATTTCTGAACGGAGCATATCGAGTCCGGCACGAACGATGCGTTGCAGTTCCATCTTTGAAGAGCAGACGAACTCGCAAAGGGCGAAGTCTTCGGGAGCAACTTCGTAGATGCCGAGTGCTTCCATACGGTCGATGTCACCGGCGATAATTGCTTTAATCAGATATTCGGGCAGAATGTCCATCGGGAATACCTTATCGTATTCACCCGACATAATCATGTGACGTTCGCCACCTTTGATACGGGCATCCAACGTATATTCCTTCTTACCCATCAACCAGCTGAAATAAGAACGATTGGCACTGAACTGGTTGAAGCGTGGCATGATCCATCCAAGCATTTCGTGAATGTCGTCACCTTCGGGGATAACAGTCAGTTGGCTATGGAATGCGCCCAAGAATCCGTTCGGAGAAACTTGCTTTCCTGTCAGTACGTTACCGCTGATATAGCGTAAGTCTTTGTCTTTTGTTACATTGCCGACAAACACGTTGGTGAGCAATGCGCCTACCTGGAGTTTGCAGTATGCAGGTTTCAACACTTCGGAACCTGTCACAGCTACTGTACGGGTGAAATCCACATGGCCTGTATTGAAAAGGCGACCGATGAAGATTACGGCTTGCGGATCAATGGTCCATACCGTTTCTCCCTTGGATACAGGGTCGAGATGGTTGATCTGAACACCTACATTACCAGCAGGGTTCGGTCCGTCGAAAGCGGTGATTGTAACGTTCTTAGCCTGTGTCAGTGCAGCAGCGTTCTGTTTCACACTGATATTCAGGTAGGTTTTTGCCAGTTTGGCAAGAACATCAAGTCCTGTCTGGAAGTTTGTTTCTTCACCTTTGAGGGCGAACTCGAAATCCGGAGCTAACGGATTAGTGTCGAATGCGGATACAAAGATTCCTTTCGGAGTGACCGTCGGGTCAGCAATGATGTCATAAGGGCGCTGTTTGATAAACGCGAAAAGTCCGGCTTCCAACAAAGCGGTTTTCACAGCTTCAGCATCCATCGAAGCAACATTCTTCTTCCCAAAATCTTCATAGTCCTGCTCTGCAGCAGCTTCCACAACGATGTTCAACACCTTACGACGAGCACCACGTTCAACACTCGTCACCACGCCGCTCACCGGCGAAACAAATTTCACTTCAGGATGATACTTGTCGATAAACAAGGGTCCACCAGCCATTACATATTCCTGCTCTTTCACGACTACCTTAGGCGTCACTCCAGGAAAGTCATCGGGTACGAGTGCGTAGAACCCCGGTTCTTTTACTGTTGCGTACGTTTCAGCAGCTTTACCTTTCAGGTTTATGTCAAGGCCTTTACGTAACTTTATTACATTTGCCATGCTAGATAAAATAATGGTTTCATAAATTTGCCGCAAAAGTAATAAATAAGATTGGGATTCGGGAGGAAAAAAGAAAGGAATTACGGAAAAATATCCGTAATTCCTTTCGTGTTCGTGCACGTAATCTTTTATCTTTTGTTCCGGAACAAAAGACAGAAGCAAAGAAAAAGAACTATTCAGCAAACATAGGATCCCAAGCAGGAAGTCGGATAGGCTTCTGTTTCAACACCTCGAGAGCTTTTTTCGATGCATATTTCGTTTCTACTACTAGACGGAACATATATTCGTTAAACCAATCATCCGTCATGATGAGATAACCCTGATAACCGGCAGCAGGGCCCCAACTATTTTCAACCATCCATTTCGTCGGTTTTCCGTTTTTGTCAAGATCAACAGCCATAAGAGTCATGGCGTGACTGGAGCCACTGGCAAAACTTTGAATGCGTTGCTTCTTGTTCATGCCAAAAGAAGTACCCATAAGAGATTCGTAGTCGTAGTTTTTGACATCCAGTAGACCACGGTCAGAGTTTAGGAACTTACCTACATCGCAAGAGAAATACATCATCGTGCTATCCTTGAGAGAAGAAATAGCCATTTCTTTGATATCCTCGATGGGAAGATTGACATACGTCCAGTTTTTGCCGTCGTAACGGTGGCGGTCGTAGTCTATCTCATAACACTTATAATATTCACGGCTCGGATCGTTCATTAACATGACATAATTATCAATCAGTTTTTCGTCACCATACTTTTTCAGGAAAGAAAGCGGAGTGTAAGTTTCGGTAGACACAGGCTCACCCTTAGCGTTATATTCAGTCCAGGTAAATTCAGTAGGAGGAACACCGAGATTCAACACTAACATGCGGTAGATGGTGCTCAACATCTCTGTTTTTGTTTTCTCAAGGGCAGCAGGTTTAGCACCTTGCGCAGCGAGATCACGCAGTTGAAGCCCCTGTTCACGAAGTTTCAGGACGATCAGACCTGCCATACGGGAAGTATTTTCACTACTGTTGGTTTCCGGCATCACATCTTTGGGAACAAGCCCGTATTTACTGACGATATCGGCTACGCCGGTAAATGTTCCACCGTCACTCAAAGGATTGCGGAAGAGCCATTCCACCATTTTATCATCCATCGGCTTACTGCTGGTGTCGATAATACCTTGCAGAAAGAGATTAGCTTTCTCCAGCTGATCGAAGAAGAAAGGATAAGTTTGCGAAAATTCGAAAGAACCGAGGTTATGCTTGGCGATCGCTTTGGCACGCATCACATTCAAACCTGTGAAAAGCCAGCAACGGCCGGAAGATTTCTGATCGGTGATACCTTTGGAAGGCACTTTGATGGAGAAATGTGTGTCCATCCCTTTCAGGTTATCCTGATTGAGAGCCAGTTTACGAATGTCGTTGCTACCGATAGCGTTGCGGATAGCCTTGTCAGTAGGAGTGTTTGCGTAACTCTGCTTGATTTGTTGCATCATGGAGTCGCTGATGCCTCCTTTCACTTCTTGCGCTTGTGTAGAATAAGAAAAAGCACATAAAACAAAAATTGATAAAATCTGTTTATTCATTGATATAAGTAATTAATTAATAGGCTGACGGATCATGATACACTAATAAATACGGTTTAAATGTATGAGATTAAATCATGCGATTTTATTTATCAGCATATCGAAAAACATCATATTCCGCAAAAATACGATTCTTTTTTAGATTTATTATCTAAGAATATCAAAACTAATCGGAATAAAAGAGTTTTCTTTGCAGTCGAATTCCTCACAGAGAAATTATGAAGAAATATATAATAGGAATATTGATGATGCTTCCATCCATCAATATGATGTCAGCCGCGGCTGACAGTACGGCAGTAAAGAGCGATGAACTGCAAAGGTCTACAACTTCTATCAGTGATACTACTCCTACAGATATTGAAGACATCCCGTCAGATACCATTCCTGTCCTTTCAAAGCGCGAGCTGCGTCGCCAGCGCGTGGCAAACCGGAATTTACACTATAACATATTGGGTGGTCCCAGTTATACGCCGGATTTTGGTTTACTGGTGGGCGGTAGCGCACTGATGACATTCCGGATGAATCCGAGTGATACCACCCAACGACGTTCGGTAGTGCCGATGGCCATTGCCTTGATGTTCAAAGGCGGCTTGAACCTGATGACAAAACCACAGCTCTTTTTTAAAGGCGACCGCTTCCGTATCTTCGGAACTTTCTCATATAAAAATACAATCGAAAATTTTTATGGCATCGGATATTCCACTAATAAAGATTATGAACGTGGAGAAGATACCAGTGAATACCGTTATAGCGGCATCCAAGTAAACCCCTGGTTCCTGTTCCGTCTGGGAGAAAGCAATATTTTTGCAGGTCCCCAAGTCGATTTGAACTATGATAAAATTACCAAACCGGCTGCCGGAATGGTTAATGAGCCCTCATATATAGCGGCAGGAGGAACAGAACACGGATACAAAAATTTCAGTTCCGGACTTGGTTTCCTGCTGACGTATGACACACGTGATATTCCTGCAAATGCATATAGCGGAACCTACCTCGACTTTCGGGGAATGATGTATAACAAGGTATTCGGCAGCGATAATAACTTTTACCGTTTGGAAATCGACTACCGCCAATACAAAACAGTAGGACGCCGCAAAGTGATAGCCTGGACAGTGCAAAGCAAAAACGCATTCGGAGATGTACCCCTAACAAAATATGTACTTAGCGGAACCCCCTTCGATCTTCGCGGTTACTACATGGGACAGTTTCGCGACAAGTCCTCGCATGTCATGATGGCCGAATACCGCCAGATGATAAATACGGACAAAAGCACTTGGGTAAAAAAGATGTTAAGTCATATAGGATATGTAGCCTGGGGAGGATGCGGATTCATGGGACCCACTCCAGGCAAGATAGAAGGTGTGCTTCCCAACCTCGGATTAGGGTTACGCGTTGAAGTTCAACCCCGTATGAATGTACGCCTTGACTTCGGCAGAGACATGGTGAACAAGCAGAATTTGTTCTACTTCAACATGACAGAAGCCTTTTGACGCCATTTACGCGACAAATTGTGCACAAATTACAAGAAAGATTGTAAAATAGATAATAAAAGACTGCACATAAATGAAATTAATCCTTATATTTGCGCAAGCTATAACACAGCAAGAGCAAATAATAGGATTTTTTTATGAAGCAATTTATATGTTTTTTTTCGGGGTTATTACTTCTGTTCGTCTCTACCACTCGTGTAGTTGCACAAGAAGTGTCTGACTATTCTCAACTAAGTGAAGAAGATTATACTAAAATAGTGCTTCCCCCTCTATCCGTTTTATTCGAAAATGCCAAGAACAGCCCCATTTATGAGATGGCGGACGTAAAGGCGAGAATCGAGCGCAAATTACTCCAAAAAGAGAAATGGTCATTTCTGGGTTTCTTCAGTCTACGGGGAAGCTATCAATACGGAATGTTCGGCAATGAGTCCACTTATACGGACGTGGCACTCGCCCCATACCTCACCTACTCCACCCAGGCACAAAATGGCTACACAGTAGGTGCCGGTCTAAGCATCCCCTTAGACGACCTATTCGACCTCAAGGGTAAAATCAGCCGGCAAAGGCTCACATTACGCAGTGCAGAATTGGAACGGGAAGTGAAGTACGACGAAATCAAGAAGAATATTATTGAGATGTATGCGATGGCTACCTCACAGATAAGAGTACTTAAAATGAGAAGTGAAAGTTTGGTACTTGCTAATGTGCAATATGAAATTTCTGAAAAGAATTTTGCCAACGGAACCATAGAATCTTCCGACTTGGCCGTAGATAAAGAAAGGCAGTCAACTGCACGTGAGGCATATGAGAATAGCAAGTTTGAATTGACAAAGAGCTTAATGATACTTGAGGTTATTTCACGTACTCCCATCATAAGAAAATAAAAAAACTAAGATATGAACTTCATCATTTCTATCATACGGACCCTCTTTCGCCACCGTTGGCTAATACTGGTAGGGACCGCTATCTTCACGTTACTCGTCTTCTACTATACTCGTCACATGCAAGGTGGATATGACGTGAAAGCAACACTTTATACCGGAGTAGCCTCGGGATACAACTTGGAAAGCGATAAACGCACAGACTGGGCGACAGTACAAAATTCGATGGACAACCTGATAAGTATCATGCAAGCCGAGAGCACGCTGAAAAGAGTATTCCTGCGATTATTTGCCCGTGTACTTATCCAGGGAAATCCGGACAATGACAACGACGGAGTCACCCCATCCAGCTACAATTACACCTATAACCACTTAAAAAACAGTCCGCATGGACCGGAAATATTAAAGCTGATCGACAAATCGAGCGAAGATAAAACAGTTGCCAATCTGGAAGCATATATGCGTCCGAAAAAAGGTAACTACATCTATGAAATGTTCTACTACAATCACCCTTTCTATAGCTACAACGCTTTGAAAAACATCAAAGTGCAACGCCGGCTCACGAGTGATTTGCTGGACATCAGCTATACTTCCGGCGATCCCGGCATAGCCTACAACACGGTAAGCATCCTGATGGACGAATTTGTGGAAGAATACCGCCGTATTCGCTACGGAGAAACAGACAAAGTCATCAAATACTTTGAGGAAGAGTTGAAACGCATCGGCAAAAAACTCAACTCGGAGGAAGACGACCTGACCAAGTACAACGTAGAAAAACGTATCATCAACTATCTGGACGAAACCAAAGAAATCGCGGCCATCAGTAAAGAATTCGAGCTGCGGGAACAAGATGCACTTTTTGCATACAACAGTACCAAGTCAATGCTCGAAGAACTGGAGAAGCACATGGACAGCAATGCCAAGCAAGTGCTCAAGAATATGGAATTTGTGGACAAATTAAGAGAAGCATCCAATATCACCAGCAAAATCTCGGAAGTGGAAGCAATGAGCGACTCCAAACAAAAAGATACCGGATCTCTGACAGGTGACAAAAAACGGTTGAGCGAACTTAAACAAGAATTAAATGATTTAACCACTTCCTACGTAAGTCACAAATACACCAAAGAAGGTGCCAGCCGGACCAATATCATCGACCAATGGCTGGAACAAACCCTGTTGTTTGAAAAAGCTAAGGCCGAACTACTAATTGTACAAAATGCCCGTCAGGAATTGAACGACCGCTACGTTTTTTTCGCCCCTGTAGGTACCACCATCAAACAAAAAGAACGCTCCATCAACTTTACGGAGCGCAGTTACCTGACCGTGTTACAGAGCTACAACGAAGCCCTGTTGAGAAAGAAAAATCTGGAAATGACTTCTGCTACATTGAAAGTGCTCAATGAACCGACCTATCCGATTGCATCCAATTCAACCAACCGCAAGCAGATTGTCATTGCCGCCTGCATAGGTAGTTTTCTGATAATCATCGCTCTATTATTATTAATCGAGATTCTTGACAGAACGTTGCGTGATGCAAACCGAACCAAACGAGTGACCGGATTTAAGGTAATAGGAGCCGTTCCCAGCCCCTCCTCTTCCCGTTATGGCGGACTAGCCAAAACCTACGTCCAACTTTCCATCAAAGAATTGAGCAACTCCATACTCCGCTTCCTGACGAAGCGGAAATCCCCCGGAGTATTTATCATCAACCTGTTCAGTACCAGCGAAAACTCCGGTGAAGACATCGTTGGAAATCTGATCTGCGGATATATGCAAAGCCGGATGTTAAATACGAGATTCATCACGTATGGAGAAGATTTTAACACAGATTCTACTCAATACCTGCTTGCAAAAAACATTACCGATTTTTATACCCTGCAAGGAGAAGACATACTGATCGTTGCCTATCCGCCATTGTCGTCAAGCAATATCCCGACTGCACTGTTGCACGACGCTAATGTCAACATTTTGGTCAGCCCGGCAGACCGCGGATGGAAAACCATCGACAAACAACTTTGCGAACAGCTCACGACACAAATGGGTAAAACGGATGTTCCGTTCCGTGTGTGCCTGACCAACGCCAAGCGTGAGGCAGTGGAAGATTTCACCGGACAACTTCCGCCATATACCTTATTACGCAGAGTCAGCTATCGTTTCAGCCAATTGTCACTTACAGAAAAAATCATATTCAATCTAAGTAGAAAAGCGAAAGAGACTGAAGAAGACGATGACGAATAATAAGATAGTGACTTTCCATATCCTGCTTGCTTTACAATTTGTGTTGGTTGCAGCAGGAATGTTAGTAAATATCAAGGTAGGGTTATTCTCTATGATCATTATCTTGTCATTTACTACTATCTGTTTGATACAACTTAACAATGATGAACAAACCAACTGGAAAGCAGGTCAAAACATCATGACCTATATGTTCACAATCTGGTTGTGCTTCTATCTTCTCGAAATTCTTAATCCCAACAACGTGCTGGCAGCATGGAACATCAACCTTACACCTTATGCGCTGATACCTTTAATATGCGCCTTTGTTGTTCCGCTCGTTGTCCGCACAAAAAAAGACATCGAGCTGCTATTAATCATCTGGTCGGTATTCGTCCTCGTCTTTACGATAAAAGGTTACTGGCAAAAAAACTATGGTTTCAGCTCCAAAGACCTCTATTTCCTGCACGTGCTGGGCGGATGGCGTACACATATCATCTGGTCGGGTATCCGCTATTTTTCCTGCTTCTCCGACGCAGCAAACTACGGAGTACATGCCGCCATGTCCGCTGTAGTCTTTGCCATCTCCGCCTTCTTTGTGGAGTCCAAATGGCTACGCATTTACTTCCTCTGCATCGCCGTCGGGGGACTTTACGGAATGGGTATTTCGGGAACCCGTGCAGCTATGGGAGTCATCATGGGAGGAATGTTAATGATAACCGTCATTGCCAAAAATTGGAAAGCGTTATTGGCAGGTATATTCATATCCATCAGCGTTTTCGTGTTCTTCAGTTATACCAATATCGGAAGCGGGAACCAATATATCCACAAGATGCGCTCCTCTTTCCATCCGTCCGAAGACGCTTCCTACCAGGTGCGTGTCGAAAACCGGCAAAGAATGAAAGAGTTGATGGCAAAGAAACCGTTAGGCTACGGCATTGGACTCTCCAAAGCCGGTAACTTCGATTCACGAGAGCAAATGCCCTACCCTCCCGACTCATGGCTAGTCAGCGTATGGGTGGAAACGGGAATTGTGGGACTGATACTCTACCTTTCCATACACGGCATTCTCTTTGCCTGGTGCTCCTGGATACTCATGTTTAAAGTACGCAACAAAGGCCTGCGTGGACTTATCGCAGCGTGGCTCTGTATGGATGCCGGATTTTTTATCGCCACTTATGTCAACGACATTATGCAGTATCCCAACCAGTTGCCCGTATACATAGGCTTTGCACTCTGTTTTGCAGCTCCACATATCGACAAGCGCATCAGTGAAAAAAAAGAAGAAAGCGAAGAAAAAGAACGGCAGCTATCTAATAACGAAACCAACGAACAAGAATGACAAACAGTAGTCCCGACATATCATTTATTACCATCTGTTACAACGGGTTCAAAGACACCTGTGAACTGATAGAATCACTGCACAAAAAGCTGAAGTCTGTGAGCTATGAAATCATAGTGGTAGACAATGCTTCACGCGAAGATGAAGCAGCCAAAATACACGAATTATACCCAACGGTTATCAGTATCCGCAGCAATGAGAACGGAGGTTTTTCCGGTGGTAACAACATTGGCATCCGTGCAGCAAAAGGCAAATACATTTTCCTTATCAATAACGATACCTATATCGAATCCGATGAAATCGCCTACCTGGTGGAACGATTGGAAAGTCGTCCGGAAATCGGGGGCGTGTCTCCTAAAATACGTTTCGCCTTTCCGCCGCAACACATACAGTTTGCAGGATTTACCCCGCTGACAAAGATAACATTGCGCAACAATATGCTGGGCTTCGACTGTCCCGATGACGGAAGTTACGATACCCCCCATCCTACCCCCTATCTACACGGGGCAGCCATGATTATCAAACGCGAAGTGATCGAAAAAATCGGAATGATGCCGGAAATCTTCTTCCTTTATTACGAAGAACTCGACTGGAGCACAAGCATGACCCGTGCCGGCTACGAGCTATGGTACGAACCGCGTTGCACTGTTTTTCATAAAGAAAGCCAAAGCACCGGCCAACTAAGCAAACTACGCACCTATTTCCTGACACGAAATCGCCTGCTCTATGCCCGCCGTAATATGAAAGGCATGGAACGATTGATGTCCGTACTTTACCAGAGCACCATTGCAGCCGGCAAAAACAGTCTGTCATTCGCTTTCAAAGGCCGTTTCGACCTGTTTTGTGCCACCTATTATGGAGTCTGCACAGGGCTATTCATGTCTTCATCAGATACTAACAATAACACACTTAAAAAACTCTAGATACTATGAACATTATTGACTGGATTCTCTACATTCCCCTGGTATTTTGCGTATGCTACCTATTGCTATACGCTATTGCCTCCAAGTTTTACCGGGCTCCCCAATACCCCGAAGCACGTACGCTCCGACGCATCGTCGTGCTCTTTCCCGCCTACAAGGAAGACCGCGTGATTGTTGCTTCCATACAGAGCTTTCTTGAACAGGATTATCCGAAAGAACTCTATGAGATCATAGTCATTTCCGATCAGATGCGACCGGAAACAAACGACGCTCTGGCAGCCCTTCCCATCCGCCTGTTGATGGCGAATTACAAGGAAAGTTCGAAAGCCAAAGCACTGGCAATGGCCATGGATTCCATTGATACAAATGCATTCGACATTGTAGTCATCATGGATGCCGACAACATGACCACGCCCGATTTCCTGTCTACCATCAACCGTGTTTTTGACAGCGGCATAAAATCCGTACAAGCGCACCGGACAGGAAAGAATCTGAACACAGACATTTCCGTGCTCGACAGCGCCAGCGAAGAAATAAACAATGGATTCTTCCGCAGCGGACATAACGCTGTAGGACTTTCTGCCGGGCTATCCGGTTCGGGAATGGCATTCGAAGCAGAATGGTTTCATCAGAACGTGAAATATCTCCAGACAGCAGGTGAAGACAAAGAATTGGAAGCCATGCTCCTGCAACAGCGCATCTATACCGTTTATCTGCCCGACCTGCTTGTGTTCGACGAGAAAACGCAAAAGAAAGAGGCCATCAGCAACCAGCGCAAACGCTGGATAGCTGCACAATTCGGTGCACTCCGTGCTTCGCTGCCTCACCTACCCAAAGCATTTTTGCAAGGAAATTTCGATTACTGCGACAAGATATGCCAATGGATGCTTCCGCCACGATTGATTCAGTTGGCAGGAGTATTCGGCTTGACCTTTGTCTTTACCATTATCGGCCTTATATTGAGCCTATGCAATGGCAGCAACGAATGGATGATAGCCATCAAATGGTGGATATTGTCGGCTGCACAAGTAGCGGCCATGACGCTACCCGTACCGGGCGGCAGACTATTTACCAAACAGGTAGGGAAAGCAATCACCAAAATGCCTATGCTGGCTGTTACTATGATTGGTAACTTATTTAAATTGAAAGGAGCCAATAAAAAGTTTATCCATACGGAGCATGGTGAACACCATAAATAGAAATCAAACATAACAAGAAAACAACAATGAAAATCGCTATTGAAGCCCAACGAATTTTCCGCACTAATAAACACGGAATGGATTTCGTTGCTCTTGAAAGTATCCGGGAATTGCAAAAAATAGACCATGAGAACGAATATTTCATCTTCGTTACTCCTGGTGAAGACAGATGCTTGGAAGAATCGGAAAATGTGCATATTATCGAACTAAAATGCCCCACTTACCCCCTTTGGGAACAAGTGGCTCTTCCACGCGCAGTAAAAAAAATCATGCCCGATTTATTGCACTGCACAAGCAATACTGCCCCATTGCAATGTCCCGTACCATTAATACTAACACTACACGACATTATTTATTTAGAAAAGCGTCATTCTTCCAGCTTCACCTGGTATCAGGAAATGGGATGGTTTTACCGCCGGATGGTAGTACCACGCGTATTGGCCAACTGCGAGAAAATTATTACAGTCTCGCAATTTGAGCGTGAACGAATCCTTGACGTGCTGCATCTGCCGAAAGAACAATTAGTAGCCGTGTACAACGGTTTCAATAGTCATTTTCATGTACAACCCAAAGCTCCGGAGATCACCCGAAAATATATTGATGCAGACAATTATCTATTTTTTCTGGGAAACACCGACCCTAAGAAGAACACTCCCAGAGTGCTGAAAGCATATAGCGACTATCTGAAACAATCCACCCAAAAGCTGCCATTGCTCATTGCCGACCTCAAGGAAGATGTTATCGACCGGATATTGGAAGAAGAAAATATTACAGAAATCAAGAGTTATATCCACGCTCCGGGATACATTGCGAATACCGACCTTGCAGCACTCTATTGCGGTGCATTCGCATTCCTTTATCCATCGCTTCGCGAGAGTTTCGGCATCCCGATGCTGGAGGCAATGGCTTGCGGAACGCCCATCATTGCGGGAAACACATCAGCCATGCCCGAAATTGCAGGCGAGGGAGCTTTACTGGCAGATCCGTTCAACTCCAATGATATTACAAAAAAAATACTGCAACTGGAAAATGACCAGACACTCTATCAGCAACAAGTGGAATATGGCATACAACGTAGCCAGTTGTTTTCATGGCGGAATACGGCAGAATCGCTGCTGAAAATATATAAAGAATTTGCCAAGTAAAATACCAAAAAGCAATAACTAAATCAAAAAGAGAATGTGTCAAAACTTCCCTTTTTAACGAAATCACCTTCGCCACAGATAGTTGTAGCGAAGGTGATTTTATCTAACCATCCCACTCGGCTTTCACCTCGAAACACGGACATGCCTTAATCCATTCTTCGGGTTCAATCTCTCCGTTTCCATTCAGATCGGGGCTCAAATCCCGATGTCCGCACACCCGGCAGCCGGGATAATCACGCAAGAGCGTAAGAATCAGTACGTGCATTGAATGAACTTGCCATTCGGTACGGGTATCGGCGGGATGACCGTGGCAGTCAAGTCCGCCCTCATAACAAATGCCAATACTGTTCTGGTTGTGTCCTTTTGCGTGCGCACCGATTCGTTCAATCTCACGGGTGGTCTTTATATCTCCATTTTTACGGATATAAAAATGATAACCCGTCCCGTTGAAACCACGCCGACGGTGGCACACTTCCAAATCATCTTCCGTAAAATCCCTGTCCGCCCTTGTGGCGGAACAGTGGATCACAATCAAATTGATGGTTCGCATAAATTCATCCCTCCGTTTCAGTGACCATCTGTACTCGTTGCACACATTCCTTGCTGCTACACTGCAGAGCCGCAGCTTGCGTCAGCTGTCCTCTCAACGAGAAAATCTCCGCGTGCATCTCTTTCACTTTCGAACTAAGGTCGAAATAATCCTTCAACACTTTCTCCAACTGCTGCATCAGAAAAGTATACTGGTCTTTCACTAGTTCACTGAACTCTTTCACTTCTTGCGCCATCATCTGGCGCTTCTTGCGGCTACTGCCCAGAAAAGGCAGAATCGTCATGATGATTTCGATAATTTTATCTAACATTTTAATAGATTGAGATGATAAATTAATAAATTGAGAACAGAGTCAATCAAAGCGGTTTATGCTGCCGGATCCGGAGCTTCTCCACCACCGCTACCACCACCGGGTTCTCCCCCATCGCCTTTACCATCATCATCGGAGCCGTCACCGCCGTTTCCTCCGGCAGCGGACTTCTTCTCCGTATACAATTCGAACATCATGTTATTATCCCCGCCACGAGTAGTTGCCGTGCTGTCATTGGCAAGACGCAATGAGTTGTCGACTTTGAAACGGAGATTGATGCGAGTGATATTTTTCACCGTACAATCCTTTTCCTGTTCCACACCCGGACAGGTCAGCGTGGTATAAAAAATACCCAGTCCATCCACTTTCACCTTATTCCCTGCCACAAGCACTTTTTTCATCGCACGGACAAAGGATTTCATCACATGCGACACGTCTTCCACCGAAAGCGACCCGATAGACTCGATTTCCTGTGCCAGTGAATCAATTGAATAGATTTTCGACTCCCCAGCCTTGGGCTTGAGAAGGTACATCATCGGTGATTTATCATCACCGAGCCGTTTTCTGCGCTTGTAGCGCACAACTGTAACTGTTGCCATAATATAACTTGTTTCTACGAAAAGAAGTACATTCTCCCTTTCTGTTGATGAAACAAAGATACGACAACACGTTGACGACTTGCCGGATTGCACCGGACTACACCGGATTATGCCGGATTAAAACGGATTACACCGAATTATACAAATTATACCGGAATATGTGGAAATATGTAGGAATATGTAAGATCATTCCCTAGTTTCCAATGACCCATTCTCCAATAGTTCGCGTACTACTGTCGAAATTAACTCCCACTTTAACGACTTTCCGATGATCTGCCTGATAAGGAATCGCATACTGCTTGCTATTGATCTGCGCCAACGCTTCTTCAGGAGTACCGTCTACTTTGAATTCGAATACATAGATAGCCTCCTGCATCTTTATCACAACATCAGCCCTGCCAACAGCGCTCTTTACTTCTGCATCCACATATTGCCCCATCAGCCGGAACAGGAGGTAGAAGATGGTCTGATAGTGTTTCTCCTCCTTATTATTCATATCATTGGGGATAGAGGCGAAAAATGATTTGATCCGCTCCATACATTGATCCAGATTGCCGACCCGTAAGTCTTTGATAAACGATACTACATAAAATGTATTCTCGCGAGCAGGCAAATGCACATAAGCCGGCATTAATGATTCGATAAAGCCTTTCCGAACTTCTTTGTTAGGATAAGCCAATGTATAGATCTGAAAATCCCGGTCATACTCTTTGATAGTGAGATAACCGCTTTGGTAAAGTACCGGAAGCGGGTCTGTAATGACATTGGTAGGTGCATCAAACTGCTCGGCAGTAGCCGAAACGCCATCCAGTTGACGAATATCGAAATCGCTTTGCTGCAAGATGTCTATCAGGAAAGTGGGAGTGCCGGTAGAGAACCAGAAATTGGCATATTTCTTTTGAGCAAATGCATTAAACAAACTAAACGGATTGTAAATGTCTTCACTATTTTCACTGAAATGATACCCATCATACTGTTGTTTCAAATGTATACAAGCTTCATCATACGTTTCACCGTTCGCCTCGGCCATCCTTCTTATATCTTCTTCCAACTGTGTACGCAATTCATTTTCCGTTATACCGCAAATGGCACTATAAGCATCTTGCATACTTATGTTCTGAAGATTGTTCAATTCACTAAAGATGCTCATCTGACTAAATTTACTGATACCGGTTAGAAAAAGAAAACGAAGATATTCTCCCTGCGCTTTCAACGGACTGAAAAAGTCGCGCATGATGCCACGTATTTCAGCTTGCAACTCCTCATTGTTGTTGCTATCCAACATAGGAGAATCATATTCGTCTACAAGTAACACAACCTGACGCCCGCTCTGCTCGTAAGCACGTTTGATAATACCTTTCAGACGGAGACTGAAAGTGTCTTCGCTCGTGTCGCATCCGTAAATTCGTTCCCATTCCACCAAGCGATTGTTGATAGCGGAGCGCAGCATCCCCGCATTCATATACTTACTGATACTGAAATCAATATGCAACACGGGATAAACTGTCCAGTCTTTCTCCAACTGTTCCATCATCAGACCCTTAAACAGGTCTTTTTTACCAGAGAAATAGGCTGCAAGAGTGGAAACTAACAGACTCTTTCCAAAGCGTCGGGGACGGCTAAGAAAACAAGCCTTAGCCGAATTAGCCAAACGATAAATCAACTCTGTCTTATCAATATACACACAATTATCATTGCGTAGTCTCTCGAAACTCTGTATCCCTATCGGATAGCGTCTGAATGTTCCTTCCATCCTCTTTCTATGCTTTTAACGTGAAACATAAACAAAGATACAATAAATTTCAAGAATCGGCATTCTATTAGTATCAATTCTTTTATGAATACGCCCGAACATCTGTTCTCAAAATTTGCCTATTCCACTAAAAATGAGTAACTTTACTTCAAATACAACAACCTAAAAGCACAACTATAAATGAAAACAAAAAACAAGATTCTCCCCGAACAAGAAGAAGAAAAAACATTCCAATACCGCACCTATGGGAAAGGCGAACTTGCCTTGTTGTACCTCCCCAATATCCTGCAACAAAGCGCAGTAGACCGATTCAACGAATGGATTGAAGCTGCACCCGGACTAAAAGAACGGCTCCTGGCCACCGGCATGAATCCACGCGCCAGATACTACACTCCCGCACAAGTAAGGCTCATCATCGAAGTGCTACAAGAACCCTAATTAAAGTATCAAGTATTAGGTATTAGGTATCAAGTATTAACCGTGGTAAACGCATCACAACAACGGATAACATCATAATGCTTAACATCATAATACTTAACATCTAATACTTAATACTTGATACCTAATACCCTAAAACAGTTCTTTTTCAGGTAGCCAGCAGGAGCTGTCGAACATCGTATTTCGGACACGCTGGTCAGCGGAGAGAGAAGGGTCATGAGATTCTTCACAGGGCAGGTATCGTCCGCTTACGGGATCGTAGACAAAGGATGCCATTCCACCGACACCAAGATGCTTGAATTTCACCTTGTCCACATATACGCGGGTGACACCAACCTCCTTGTCACGTTCCACAATGATACCGTAATCCGCTTTGTTATAGAAATCGGCAGAGCCGTTGATGTCGTACATTTCCACACGAGGGGTAATGCCCGTGACAGGATTACGGTTCATTTTACGAGGATGGACTACAACCACGAGTAGGCAATTATGTTGCACTGCAAATTCTGTAAATTTATTCAACAGGTTGGAAATATATTGCGTTTCCGTCTGTCCCGGTTGCGGGTTGTGGTCGAAACGGTTGAGCGGGTCGAAGACAATAATGCGGCAGCCGCGGCGGACAACGAGTTCATGAGCCTTGGCCAGTACACGATCCGGAGAAACATTACCTTTCAGAGAGATATGAGAGACGTTTTCAGTCAGAAAATCTTCCGAGTTCGCAAGGAGTCCCTCCGTCATGCCACAGCCGTTTTGAAAACGGTGTCCGGTGAGTTTCTCAATCAGTTTGCGGAGATGATAGACGATAGGGGTATTTTCCGGGCTAAAGAACCCGATTTTCCATTGATGCCGCAGGCAGAGACGCAACACCAATTCGTCCACCCACTCGGATTTTCCTGCACCGGGAACTCCGGTGACGTAGACACTTCGCCCACGTTCATACGTGCAGATCTTATCCATCTCCTCCCATCCCGTTTCCGCTCCGGGACCGAAGCCGTTGTCGAAAAGAGCCCGCAGATCGTCATGCAAGTCGGCAGCGGTGAAGATACCTTCGAGCGGAACTTCTGCTGCCTGTTCGATGGCGATACGGAGACTGGCGATACCATATTTGCAGAGATGCTCGTTGGCATCTTTACACTCCGGACCGTAAGTCACCACCCGGCAGCGTTCAGCCCCTAGCCGATTGATGAGTTCATTGCGCAACCGGATTCCGGCAGAATCGGCATCAACGGCAATGATGATTTCTTTCAGGTCCTCGAAGTGCGTCTCCATAAAACGGTCGAGCCAGGAGAGGTTCGAATTGGCTCCGGCCGGCACGGAGATGACACTTTGAAATCCGGCGGCGATGGAGGAAGCAGCATCCAGTTCGCCCTCGTGGATGATGCAGGAGGTCTGCCCCACAATGGAGTCGATGTTGTAGGGAATCAGTTCGGCACCCTGCACCATTTTGAAAAGTTTCGGGAGAGCGCGAAATTTGGTGTTTATCAGTTGCCCCCCTTCAAAATAGTTGAAGCAGATGCAACGTTCCTTTTTGCCGGATTGCGGCATAAATTCTTCCTGTTCGGTGATGCGTAGGGCAGCTATGACGGACTGCGGGATGCAACGCGTCTCCACCAGCCAACGCTCCGTGTCTTCGGAAAGCGTGGTTTTCGAAACATCGAACATCGGACGCTGAAAATGCTGCGGAATGGCTGCCGCACGACGCTTGCGGGCTACCGCACGTTCGGCATTCTTGCGCTCTTCCACATCATCGGGAACATAAAAATCAGCGCCACAATGATAACAGTGACAATGGCCCGTGTCGACGTTGACACGTAGCGAACGGTCGCGCTTATTCTTGCGGGTAGGAAGACATTTTTTACAAATCGTCTTGAGCACTCCACTTGATTTACCGTGGATGTCGACATCATAGTTGGCAAAATTTCTCATAATTTTTTCCTTTTTTCTAATTAAAAAATAGTTTAAAATAATCATTCACACGCAGAGGACTTACCTGACGGACGAGTGTCTGCCACCTGCCGGACGAGCTTCCGTTACCTGCCAGACGAACATCAACAACCTGCCGGACGAAGCCAGTCATCTGCCGGATTAATGCGCCCATCTTTTCTTCACATCATCCCACACCGCCGATGCATCGGGACGTGGCGGCGCATCAGCCGGAATAAGATGTCCCAGATACGTTCGCCGCCCGTCGACGACGCTTTCAAAGCGGTTTACATCCTTGTCGACCGTATTCTCAAGCTCTTTCAGCAAGGTTTCCCTCAACGTGCGGCAAGTAACGGAACCGGCCGCGATATAATTTGAAAAATACCGTTTCACGTCCTCCGGGAAAAGCAGTCCCCCTCCTTTGTCATAAAGGCGGATATGTTTTTTGAAGATTTCCAGAATAAGTTTTTGATGGTCTACAAAAAGCTTTCCCAAACCGGAATGCTGCCCGGCCAATTCCATATATGACTGGAAAGTAGAAAGTTGGTCCACCAACTTTTCCCAAGGCAACACGGGTTGTAACGGACAATGATTGCCTTCATCCGCCAAACGGCTCACAAGAGACGACGGTGTTTCTATATTACTCCTATTATTGTTTACAACAGAAACACTTCCTTTACTCTCCTCTTCTTTACTCTCCTCTTCTCTCCTCTTCTGGTTTTCAGTGGGTTTTCTCCCTTTACTGACGGGCGTTTCAGCACTTTTTGCCACCTTTTTCGGACGCCCTCCTTTTTTACCGTTTTCGATGTCCATTTTCCGCTTCTCTTCCAAGCTTTTCATCACCCTATCCAAGTAAGAAGAACGAAACATCTGTCGTTCCTCATCCAGTTCGAAGAGATCGAATTCGCGAAGCACCCGCTCCACCGCTACTTCATCCACATCATACCGCCGGGCCATGGCCTTCAGTAAAACCGGTTTGCACGACGCCTCATAAGCATCTTTAGTGCGTAGATGCAACAGCAAGATCACGTAAATTCCGAGTGCTTCCGCGGCATTCATCTCCGACATCATACTGGCAATATTGTCGTCATTCAACAAATTTACCTCCAAATTGAAATACTGATCTTTCTTCATTTTCATTTATCATTTATTATTCCACATTTAATACTTCCGGGGCGCAAAGGTGCGAAATGTATTTTATTCCAGCTATCGCAAAAATGAGAGTTGGATTATATATTTTTTATCAGACCTTTGCCAAATATTATTAATAACCCCAAACAATATGGATACAAAACGCAACCAAACTTTGGAAGAAATAGAAGAAAATAAAATAGTAAGCGAGCATTATCAGAACAGAATAAAGCTGATAAAAGAGCTCCTGAAAACGTCACAGCTAGTCATAGGAGACCTCTGCGTTCATATCAACATCAGTGAAGCCTCCTACCACCGCTACACAAATTTCACCAGCTATATGAAGACAGACATTTTCATACATGCTTGCATCTTTCTCAAGCAATATATCGAAAGTCACCACATTCCTTATACCCAAGAAGAAAAACGGCTTATAAAAACATTAGACCTGTTTCAGATTTCCTCAAATAGCAACTTAAACTGCAATTAAAACACAGAAAAGAAGAAACTTATCATAAGTTTTATTACATTTGCAATGTAATAAAAGTCTTTAAAACTTAAAAAATGAATGATAGCGAAACAGACAGCCCATCAATAAAAGCACTGATCGTTTTCAGAGAAAACGGAGAAACCGACAATCTATTTGTTCCTATCTTATGCGATGCTATCAGAATGGCTGGAATTGACGTGCGATGTTCCACAAAAGAGTTTTGGGACTCGGATAAGCATTATGATATCATACATTTCCAGTGGCCGGAAGAAGTGGTGGGATGGACATGCAACGATCCTGATATCATCAGGTGTCTGGAAGAGCGAATCAGTTTTTTTCGTTCGAGGGGAACACGTTTTGTCTACACACGCCACAATGTCCGTCCGCATTACGCAAACGGAATCATCAGCCGGGCCTATGACATTATCGAATCGCAGAGTGATATCGTTGTACACATGGGACGGTTTAGCCGGGACGAATTTCTCACGAAGTATCCTGATAGTCAGAATGTTGTCATCCCTCATCACATTTACCAGTATACCTATAAAGAAGATATCAGCGTAGAGCGTGCACGTCAGTATCTCAACCTCTCGCAAGATGCATTCATCGTCACGGCTTTCGGAAAATTCCGCAACCGTGAAGAAATACGCATGGTGCTCGGAGCTTTCCGCGCCTGGGACGAGGAGCACAAGATGCTGCTGGCTCCGCGCCTCTACCCCTTTTCGAGACGCAACAGCTATGGCAGGAATATCATCAAACGATGGATTTCAAAAGCCGGATACTATCTGCTCATGCCGCTGCTCAACCGTATGTATAAACTACAGGCGGGAGCCAACGACGAGCTGATAGACAACTGCGATCTGCCCTACTATATGGCTGCTTCAGACGTGATATTCATCCAGCGGAAAGATATACTGAATTCGGGTAATGTCCCCCTCGCCTTCCTCTACCACAAAGTCGTGGTGGGTCCCAAGGTGGGAAACATCGGCGAACTGCTTTCCGAAACCGGTAACCCGACTTTCGATCCCGACGACAAGAAAGACATCCTGCGAGCACTCGAAGAAGCCCGCCGGCTTGCCGCATGGGGACAAGGGGAAGTGAATTACGCATACGGTATGGAAAACATGAGCATCCGCAAAGTGGGACAAGCATACGCGCAAACATATAAACAAGCAATCAATGGCTAATAATATTAAGAGTCAATTATTTTCGGGGGTATTTTACACAGCGCTGGCCAAATACAGTGGCGTCGTCATATCCCTTGTTGTGGCAGGAATTCTCGCACGTCTGCTATCACCGGACGACTTCGGCATCGTAGCTGTTGCCACCGTCATCATCGCCTTCTTCAATCTTCTCACCGACATGGGAGTGTCTCCCGCCATCGTGCAGCACAAATCGCTGACTAAAGATGATTTGTCGGACATCTTCTCATTTACTATATGGACGGGCATCGGAATCAGCATCCTGTTTTTCGCTTCTTCGTGGATCATCGCCGATTACTACCAAAGCGACACCCTGCGCATCCTGTGCCAACTGCTGTCCGTCAACCTGTTCTTCGCCTCCGCCACCATTGTGCCGGGAGCCATGTTCTACCGGAACAAAGAATTTAAATTCATTGCTATCCGTAGCTTCGTCATTCAGATTTCGGCAGGTGCAGCCGCGGTAACCGCCGCCCTCTGCGGAGCAGGATTGTACGCATTGATTATCAACCCAATCGTATCCAGCGTACTGATCTTCGTAATTTCCTTTCAGCGTTACCCGCAACGGTTGCGTTTCACACTCGGATTGAGGGTACTCCGGAAAATATTTTCCTATTCCGCCTATCAATTCCTGTTCAATGTCATCAACTATTTCAGCCGCAATCTGGACAAACTGCTGATTGGTAAATATATGAGTATGTCCGATCTGGGATATTACGAAAAGTCGTATCGTTTGATGATGCTGCCCTTGCAGAATATCACGCAGGTAATCACTCCGGTGATGCACCCTATTTTCAGCGATTTCCAGAATGACAAGGGAAAACTGTTGAGTTCCTACGAACGCATCGTCCGTTTCCTCGCCTTTATCGGTCTGCCGCTTAGCGTGCTGCTTTTCTTCACGGCAGAGGAAGTGACGCTTATTATTTTCGGCGATCAATGGATGCCGTCCGTACCCGTGTTCCGGATACTGTCGCTCTCCGTAGGGATTCAGATTATACTTTCTTCGTCCGGCTCCATCTTTCAGGCGGCAGGCGATACACGAAGTTTGTTTGTGTGCGGAGTGTTTTCGTCCGCGTTCAACGTGGCGGGAATTTTGCTCGGCATCTTCCATTTCGGAACCCTGACAGCAGTGGCCAGCTGCATTGTGGTGACATTCACCATCAACTTCATACAGTGTTATTGGCAGATGTACCGGGTGACCTTCCGGCAAAGTGCCTGGCCGTTCATCCGTCAGCTTATTTCTCCGTTGGTGATTAGCATTTTGATAGCATTAGTCCTCATTCCAATGCAGTATGCGCTGGAAGGGATGAACATTTTTGTGACAATTATTGCTAAAGGTATCGTTAGTTTTATTATCTTTGGCATTTATATACAGATGACGCATGAGTATGACATGATCAGTAAAGTGCGGTCGTTAAGAAAAAAAAGTCTATAGCTATGAATATACGCGACATTTTTATAACGCTACGTTATAAAATAAGTTATGGTAGCACTGTGGAATGGTACAATTTCTGGTACATCGTCTTGCGGAAAAAGAGAAAAATCATACCGCAAGTAGCTTCCATCGACGAAACGATACGTAAAATCATCGACGACCGTTGCTCTGTCAGCCGTTTTGGCGACGGTGAAGTGTTGCTCACCAGTCCGGACAAGGAAATCCGTTTCCAGAAAGGTGATCCGTTATTGGCTAAAAGACTGACCGAAGTGCTGCAAAGTCACGAAGAAGGACATATTGTCTGCATCTCCGACGCATTCCGCGATTTGTATCGCTACAATCGCAAAAGTCGCCGGTTCTGGAGAACTCATTTTTATCTGTACGGTTCTTGGTGGGACCGTTTGCTGGTAGCGGGACGAAAATATTATAATACATTCGTCACCCGTCCGTATATGGATTTTGCCCGCAAAGAAGATTCCGCCCGATGGTTTCACGACATGAAGGGCATTTGGGATAACCGGGACATCGTCTTCATCGAAGGGGAGAAAAGCCGGCTCGGAGTGGGCAACGATCTTTTCGATAATGCCCGGAGCATCCGGCGTATTCTTTGTCCGCCCAGAGATGCATTCGAACGCCTGGAAGACATCAAGCAGGAGGCCTGCAAAGTAGAAAAAGAAGCCTTGTTTCTGATTGCCCTCGGCCCCGCAGCCACAGTGTTGGCCTACGATTTGTTTAAAGCCGGCTATCAGGCCATCGACGTCGGTCATGTGGACGTAGAGTATGAATGGTGGCGGATGGGAGCCCATAAAAAAGTGAAACTGGAACGAAAATATGTCAACGAAACTGCCATTGGCAGCGAAGTGGCGGATGCCGGAGAAGAATACCGGAAACAAATCATCGCCCAAATCGTTTGAGGAAGAAAAAACAGTTTGAGAAAGAAAAAACAGAATAAACAATTATTGAATACTGAAAATAAGAATGAAAGCTCTTTTCCTTATATTTCACGGCTTCAATGAGGCCAACGGAATTAGTAAGAAGATACGTTATCAGGTGAAAGCCCTCAAAGATTGTGGAGTGGATGTTCGCTTGTGTCATTATGATGTGACCTCTTATGGCGAACGGCGTTGGATGGTGGATGACGAAGTGATCGCTGATTTCGGCACGGGCTTTGCCGCAAAGATTTGGAAACGTGTCTACTACTCTCCTATTCTTGACTATGCACGCCACGAAGGAATCGACTTTGTATATATGCGCTCTTTTCACAATGCCAGTCCGTTCACCCTCCGGCTGGTGAAGTCGTTGAAACGTACAGGCGCAAAAGTGGTGATGGAAATTCCTACTTATCCTTACGATCAGGAGTACGTCACCCGTTCCATGAAATTTCATCTAGCCATCGACCGCTGTTTCCGTCACAAGCTCGCAAAGGCTCTGGACGGTATCGTCACTTTCTCCAATGCGGAAGAAATATTTGGCGGAAACACCATACGCATCTCCAACGGAATTGATTTTGAGGCGATTCCGATGAAGCAGCAGCAGAATGACACTTCGAAAGAGTTGCACTTGATCGGAGTGGCGGAAGTGCACTACTGGCACGGCTTCGACCGCCTTGTGCGCGGATTGGCAGATTATTACCGCAACAATCCGGAATATAAAGTATATTTCCATATTGTAGGCCCGCTGTCCGGCGAACGGGAACGGGCGGGGATCTTGCCTGTTGTCCGTGACAACCATCTCGAACCGTATGTTCTTCTGCATGGTCCTTTGCATGGCGACGAACTGGATGCGATGTTCGAAAAAGCAGATTTTGCCATTGGCAGCCTGGGACGCCACCGCAGCGGAATTACGTATATCAAAACGTTGAAAAACCGCGAGTATGCCGCACGTGGCTTCGCGTTCACTTACTCGGAAACCGACGACGACTTCGACCACATGCCGTATGTATGGAAGGTGGAACCCGACGAATCTCCGGTGGATATTCAGGGACTGATCGACTTCCGGAAAACGCTGAAAATGACGCCTGCCGAGATACGCGAATCAGTCTGCCCGCTATCGTGGAAGGCGCAAATGCAGAAAGTGATCGACGCCATAAAGACCAAAGATAAATAAACAAAAACACAATTAATAACAAACAATATTCTGATAAACATGAAAATAGCCTACTGCATCCCCGCCCTCTACTACCCTAGCGGCATGGAACGGGTATTGACCCTGAAAGCAAATTACTTCGCCGAAGTGTTTGGTTATGAAATACATATCATCCTCACAGACGGGAAGGGCAAGAAACCGTACTACGAACTGCATCCGTCCATCACTCTTCATCAACTTGACATTGATTATGATGAATTGAACGGAATGTCATTCTATAAAAAACTACCTAAATATATTGCGAAACAAGGACGTTTTAAAAAGAAACTCAACGAATGTCTGCACCAAATTCGTCCGGACATTACTATCTCCCTGCTCCGTCGTGACATCAATTTCATCAATCGGATGACGGACGGTAGCACAAAGTTGGGTGAAATACACTTTAACAAATCTAATTACCGGGATTTCAGCAACAGCCGTCTGCCCGCATTCTTACGGGCAATCGTAAGCAATTATTGGAGAGAGCAGTTATACCGGCAACTTCGCCAGTTGAAACGTTTCATCGTATTGAGCCACGAGGATGCACAGGAATGGACGGAACTGGATAATGTTGAAGTGATCCATAACCCTCTTCCTTTTTTTCCCGACCAAATATCTGACAATAGCCATAAACAGGTAATAGCGGTAGGGAGATATGTTCCGCAGAAAGGATTCGACCGCCTGATCCCGGCTTGGCAACTCGTTGCCAGAAAGCATCCCGACTGGATACTGCGTATCTACGGAGACGGTATGCGTGAGCAACTGCAACAGCAAATTGACTCTTTAGGAATCACTGCCAGTTGTATATTGGAACCTACTGTTTCCAATATTGTCGACAAGTACTGTGAAAGTTCAATTTTTGCCCTTTCATCACGTTTCGAAGGGTTTGGAATGGTTATTATAGAAGCAATGGCATGTGGCGTGCCGCCCGTATCATTCACCTGTCCCTGCGGCCCGCGGGATATTATCAGCGACGGAAAAGACGGTCTGCTGGTAGAAGACGAGAATATCGAACAACTGGCGGAGAAAATCTCTTACTTAATAGAGAATGAAGATATACGTAAGAAAATGGGACAGCAGGCGCGTATGGACGTCCAGCGCTTCCGAATAGAAAATATTGCCGAACAATGGAAACAACTATTTGAAAGCCTGATTATCCCGGTTAATGAAAACAAATAAAGCATTCAATATCTATGGAATGGTATTCTAAGTATTTACAGGTTTATGAGAAACCTTTTGCGGAAGCTCCGCAAGCCGTTATCGAGGAAGTACGCCGCAATCTGGCCGGATTGCAGAGTAACGAACCGCTTGTCACTGTATCACTCATCGGATACAATGAGGAAAAACATCTGCTTGCCTGCCTCTGGTCGTTGAGCGAGATGAAATGTAAATATCCTGTAGAAATCATTGGTGTGGACAACGAATCGAAAGATCGCACTGCGGAGATTTACGAGGCTTGCGGTGTGCCTTATTTCACGGAAACGCAACATAGTTGTGGTTTTGCCCGTCTTTGCGGACTGAACCATGCCCGTGGAAAATATCATATCAACATTGATTCTGACACGATGTATCCGGCAAAGTATGTGGAAACAATGGTGGATGCGCTCGAAAAGCCGGGTGTAGTGGCTGTCAGCTCGCTTTGGAGTTATATTCCCGACAAGGATCACTCTTGGATGGGGCTGAAAATCTATGAGGCTGCACGCGACTTGCATTTATGGTTGCAGTCTTTCAAGCGTCCGGAGCTTAGTGTGCGCGGACTGGTATTTGCTTACCGGACGGAATGTGCGAGGAAAACGGGAATCCGCACGGATATTATCCGCGGTGAAGACGGATATCTGGCTTTGCAGCTCAAGCAATTCGGAAAGATTGCATTTGTACGGAAAAGACGTGCGCGTGCCGTCACCGGATATGGGACGGTGGGAGCCGACGGAACTTTGTTCAATAGTTTCAAGGTGCGTGTCGTCAGCAGATTAAAAGGTATCGGAGGACTGTTCACCCAAAAGAAGGAATATAAGGATGAGGAGAGTAATCTAGTAAAAAAGAAGTAAGAAAGGAAAGCCTATGTGCAAGAATCTCAATATCGGTATCGTTTTATTTTTAATTATTGGCTTAGTTATGTCGGGATGTATCCGCAAACTGAATCTATATCAAGGAGATAAAGACGAGGATGAAAACAAGGATAATGGAAAGAGGCGGGATGTCATCTGCGAAACGGAATTCATATACCCGTTCGGTAATGAAACAGCCGATAAAGAAATAGAAATAACCATTCACCTGAAAGCAGACAGACAGGTAGGATATCTGTATACGGAAATACCAACATTGAAATATAACAAAGATTGGCTGTTTCTGATGACACAAGACGACTGTATGCATTCAGCCTTTTCATATACATGGGCTGCCATTCATGGCAAACCTTTATCTTATATTTACTACTGCGATCTGGCTCATCTGCAAAACGGTGATTTGCCTCCTGATTATTATTCATTAGGAAAAACATTAGCTACCACCAATGGTACCGGACAGGAAGTACGTTTCTCTTTCGGAACTACCGTGGCTGCCGATGATGATTTAATGAACACACAAACATGGGTACAAAATGGATATACAAGAGATTATTTCCGCTTTTATAAAAAGACAATGTTAGTATGGGGCAACTTGCAGGAAATGATGAATTACGGAGTAAGCATCGCTTTCCATGACTTGAATCTACCTGACGAAGATAAAACAGAAGATAAGTTGCTGGCACAATTTCCTGTTGCTCAAAGCATGATACGTGAGAAACTGAATAATCGAACTTGTAAAATGCTGGCAGAGCCTAATGGAGATAAAAATTATATCAAAGCGGCTTTGAGATATGATAAAATCAGAACCCTGTGTGCACAAAGCGGAGCTACAAAACTCTATCCATTTCAAGAAAACGGAGATATTGAACAAGTAGTGATCGAAAGAGCTTTCTATGACCCACCCGAAGGTAGCGGGCTGACAAATCCGGATATGATTAAGGCGGCTATTCTCAAGGAAATGGAAAATCCAAAAGAAGAGCGGACAGCTATTTCTATAGGTGCCCATAATACAGATACCGGTTGGGTGAACTTCTTGGAATGGCTCAACGACACATACGGACGAGATGGTGACGACTCTATGTGGTTTACCAACCAGGAAGAATATTATGAATATTATTACTATCGTTTGCACAGCAAACCGGAAATCAAACAGGTAAATACGCACACGTGGAAACTGACACTAAATCTGAATGGAGAGGACTCCGCTCCTTTCTATTACCCTTCCGTGACTGTAAATATTTTCGGGCTTAAAATGGAGGACATTGAAAGCATAAAATCAAATGAAGATGTTACAGGACTCTCTTATGGTGACCATAAAGATTTCTTCATGCTAAATATCGACTGCCGAAAATACCTGGCGGAACACGCCGAGAATTTCGTGAAACGATATGAAGCGAATCCGACAGATGTTTCTGCCAAAGCGGACGCCAACTACTTTGTGAATATGCTGAAAGATTCGGATAAAAAGACGGAGTTGAAGAAACGAATCGAATAAATGGCCGGACGCAAAACGAACTGTTAAGCTATTTGGGCATAAACGAATAAAAAAGATGGAACGTAGAGAAAGAAAAAGAAGAAGTAATAAACAAATATAATTATGAACGAAACCATGACCCTTTGTCTTGAAATTATTTTCTGGCTTGCCCTGTTCGTTGTGTTCTACACCTATTTGGGCTATGGAATTGTGCTTTATATTCTTGTCAAGTTGAAAGAGCTTTTCGTGAAGCCTGTGAAGCGTTCGTTGCCGGCATCGGACGCAGACCTGCCGGAAGTTACCCTCTTCATTACGGCATTCAACGAAGAAGATGTAGTGGACGAGAAGATGGAAAACAGTCTTGAGCTGGATTATCCTGCGGACAAGCTGCACATCGTATGGGTGACGGACGGAAGCGATGACGGTACGAACGAACGACTGCAGACGCGTTGGCAGGGAAAAGCAACCGTACATTTCCAACCGCTCCGGCAAGGTAAGACGGCTGCAATGACACGTGGAATGACGTTGGTGGACACTCCGCTCGTTGTTTTTACGGATGCCAACACGATGGTGAACCGGGAGGCAATACGGGAAATCGTGCTTGCTTTCCAGGATCCGAAAGTGGGCTGCGTGGCTGGTGAAAAACGGATTGCCGTGCAGACAAAAGACGGGGCGGCTGCCGGTGGTGAAGGTATTTACTGGAAATACGAATCAACCCTGAAAGCACTTGATGCACGGCTCTACTCTGCCGTAGGAGCAGCAGGCGAACTGTTTGCCGTGCGTAACGAGCTGTTCGAAGCGATGGAGCCGGATACGTTGCTCGACGATTTTATTCTTTCACTCCGGATCACAATGAAAGGTTACACCATCGCTTATTGTACGAATGCTTATGCCATCGAAAGTGGTTCGGCAGATATGCGCGAAGAAGAAAAACGAAAAGTGCGCATCGCTGCGGGAGGATTGCAGTCTATCTGGCGGCTTCGTCCGTTGCTGAATCCTTTCCGTTACGGGATACTTAGCTTTCAATATACGTCGCACCGGGTATTGCGATGGTCTATTACTCCGTTCCTGTTGTTTGCGCTCTTCCCGCTGAATATTGCGATTCTGCTGTTGGGTGGTTCCACGATATTTTACGGAGTGCTGCTTGCCATGCAGGTTCTTTTTTACGGGTTGGGATATTGGGGATATTACCTATCTACGAAACAGATAAAAAACAAGTTGCTCTTTATCCCCTACTACTTTTTATTTATGAATGTCAATGTGCTGAAAGGCATCCGCTATCTCAAGAAGAAAAAAGGAAGCGGAGCTTGGGAAAAGGCGAAGCGCGCCGAAAAGTAAGAACAAATGCCATAATCTTTTGTTATCCTTATAGGAGACATAAGTCTCTATTATCTAATAAAGAACAGACATGGACAGAATATTACATGATGCGAATAACGCACAAAGAATATTGAAACTGACGGCAGATACAATGCTATTGGTTGACAGGCATGGCGTCTGCGTAGACATTGAGCCTCATTGTGATCTATGGTTTCTGCAAGAGGATATACTTTTAGGAAAAAATATATTTGAGCTTTTACCGGAATATACAAGAGAGAGGGTGATGCCCATCTTTCAGATTGTGCTCGAAGAGCAGCGTAGCATCAGCAAGAACTTCAAGCTGGTGCTGAATGACGAAATTTTCTACTTCAAATGCCTCATGTTTCCGTATGATGGCATGGTGCTTTGCCAATATCGCGACATCACGCAAAGAAGCAATGTAAAAAGACGGTTGGAACAAGCAAATCTCACCCTGCGGGCCATCCAAAAGGTAGCCCAGATAGGACAATGGGCGTACAATACGAATCAGAATATTTTCCATTATTTGGGTTATACAGGCGTTTTGTGTGAGGAAAGTGTGCAGAATCTCGCCATTGAAAAATATGTGGAACTGATTGTAGAAGAAGACCGTCAGAGTTTCAGGGAATGGTGTCGGGTGAACGAAAGGGAGCTCAACATGGAGAGCATCAGCTATCGCGTCCGACTGAACGGGGAAATCTTCTATATGCGTATCCAGACTTATTTGCGTGAAGAGCGCCCCGACGGCAGTTTCAACATCGAGGGGTATATTCAGAATATTACGGACATACAGCATCGCAGAAATGACATCAATACGTTGACGCACGCTATCAACAACGCCAAAGAGAGTATCTTTGCCGCCAGACCCGATGGCACGATTATCTTCGCCAATCGTCGTTTCCTGCACAATCACGGTATTCCCGAAAGTGAGGATATCAGTCAGTTGAAAATCTACAATGTCGCCGCAGATATGCCTACGCAAGAGGCTTGGGACGAACGTTGTAAAGATGTCATACACGGTGGCAGCAGTAACTTTGTGGCTCATCATCCATCGAAAATCAATAAAGGTATATTGGCTTACGAAGGTACGATGTACAACGTCACCAATGACTCCGGAGAAGAAAGTTACTGGTCGTTTGCTCATGATATTTCCGAGAGGATTCGATACGAAGCCCAAATCAAACGGCTCAATCAAATCATGGATACGACAATCAATAATCTCCCCGCGGGGATTGTTGTGAAGGAGATCAACAATGATTTCCGGTACATTTATCGAAATCGGGAGGCTTATAACCGCGATCTTTACAAGAACGATCCTGTCGGTAAGAATGACTTCGATTTCTATCCGCCTATCGTGGCCGAGAAGAAGAGACAGGAGGATATTCAAGTGGCCACCAGTGGAAAAGGTATGCACTGGACGGTGGAAGGAAAGGATCGGAACGGAAACCTGATTATCCTTGACAAGCGGAAAATCCGGGTGGATGGGGACGAACTGTCTTCGCCTATCATCGTCAGCATCGAATGGGATGTCACGGAACTGGAAATGATGAAGCGGGAGCTACTGTCTTCGAAGGAAAAGGCGGAAATGTCTGATAGTTTGAAATCAGCTTTCCTTGCCAATATGAGTCATGAGATACGTACTCCGCTGAATGCTATTGTGGGGTTCTCGCATCTCATTGCCGAAAGTGATGATGCGGAAGAACGAAAGACGTACTACAACATCGTAAACGCGAACAACGAGCGTCTTTTGCAACTTATCAACGAGATTCTCGATCTCTCGAAGATTGAATCGGGAACTATCGAGTTTTCCTTCGGACCGGCTAGTCTCCATAATCTCTGCCGGGAAGTGTACGATGCCCATATATTCCGTACGCCGCAGGGAGTGAGTCTTGTCTATGAGCCTTCGGACGAGAGTCTGGTGATTGAAACGGACAAGAATCGGGTATTCCAGGTGATTTCGAATCTGATTGGGAATGCTGTTAAATTTACGAAAGAAGGAAGTATCAGTTATGGTTATAAGTTGGTGGACAACCAGATTGTTTTCCACGTAACAGATACAGGGACGGGAATTGAGCCGGAGAAAGTGGGACGTGTGTTCGAACGTTTTGCAAAGTTGAACAATCATGCGCAGGGCACAGGATTGGGGTTATCTATCTGTAAGTCTATTGTTGAGCGTCTCGGGGGCAAGATTTCCGTCAGCTCCGAATTTGGTAAGGGAACGACGTTTACATTTACTTTGCCGTACACGATCGCAAATCCTGCAAATGCAGTTCCTTCAAAGAAAGAGAATGGTGAAGGGAACATTGCTGGGATAGCATCTGCCGGAAAAGCTGTTGATTCGAGTGTTGACAGTTCTGTAAATACACGGCATGCCTGTATTTTGATTGCCGAAGATACGGACAGTAACTTCGACTTATTGGAGGCCATTCTAGGTAAAGACCATCGGCTTATACGTGCGCATGACGGAATGGAAGCTGTCACGATGTTCGATGAGGTGAAACCGGATCTTATCTTGATGGACATCAAGATGCCGAATCTGGACGGACTGGAAGCTACAAAAATCATCCGTGAACTGTCTGCCACTGTTCCTATCATCGCTCAAAGTGCCTTTGCATACGAACAGGATCGGAAAGCGGCTGAAGAAGCGGGGTGCAATGATTTTATAGCTAAACCGATAGCGGATGATAAGCTGAAAGCTATGATTCATAAATGGTTGTCGCCTCCGTAAAAGGGCACATATTATAGAGTACATATTGTATAGAAAACGCTTTAATAGTGATATAATCACCCAATAACTTAGATTAGATGAAAGCCTTTTACAGACTGTTTTATTACATATCCATCGTGCTGACCAGTATTTTGGCAGGAGTTACCATTGCGGGCGCCTTCGTAGGTAATGCCGCACCGGACAGTTTCAAATTTATGCCTTTCATCGGTTTGATTTTACCGATACTTTTGTTGGCTAATCTTGCTTCTGTCATCTACTGGACGATCCGTTGGCGGTGTTGGGTTTTCATCCCTCTGATTGCTATATTTAGTAACTGGAGCTATATTAGTTGTGTGATTCAATCTCCTTTTTTCAGCCCGGCTTCGGCTCCAATGGTCAAAATGAACGCGTATACTCCTGGTATTCTAACTGTTGCTACTTACAACGTTGACGCTTTTAATCATGAGCATACCGGTTATTCATGCAAAGAGATAGCCTCTTACATGAGAAATCTGCAAGCAGATATTCTCTGTTTTCAGGAGTTTGGTATAAACGATGAGTTTGGTGTAGACAGTATAGCTGCGGTTCTTTCTAATTGGCCGTATCATTTTATTCCTATTTCTCCCGAGGGTAAACATTTGTTGCAGCTGGCTGTTTTCAGCCGTTACCCCATCAAGGAGGAGAATCTTATCGTCTATCCTGATTCGAAAAATTGCAGTCTCTGGTGTGATATTGAGATTAATGGCCGTATCATCCGCCTGTTCAACAATCATCTCCAAACAACGGAAGTGAGCCAGAACAAGCGCAAACTGGAAAAGGGACTCCGCACGGATGATTCTCAAAGGGTGGAACGTGCTGCTTTGGGATTGATTGACGGATTACATGAGAATTTCCGGAAACGTGCCGTACAAGCTAATACTCTAAAGCAACTGATAGCTGCTTCCCCCTATCCTACTATCATCTGCGGTGACTTTAACTCTCTGCCGTCTTCGTATGTTTATCACACTGTAAAAGGTGATAAGTTGCAGGATGGTTTTCAGACGAGCGGTCATGGGTATATGTATACTTTCAAGTTTTTCAAGCATCTGTTAAGAATCGACTATATTCTCCATTCACCGGAACTGAATAGTACGGGTTACTTCTCGCCGGATCTTACTTATAGCGATCATAATCCGGTGGTGATGAGGGTGAAGTTATAAAAGAAGATAAGAAATCCCTTATATTAGTTTCTTCATAAGAATGAATGGAACTATAAATAAGGGATTCTTTTCAAAATGACTTTAGACTAAATAGACTTCATTTTATTGTCGTTCAATTTTCCCAATATGGCCAATTTCTAAATTCAGGAGTAATTCCAAAAGTTTTTATTATAATTGATGAAGGAGCTCCATTTTTGGGAGATACTTTAACTGTAAAACGCACTGAAAATGGCCAAGGCCAATAAGGTCCACGCTGGTGGCCATATATGTCAGTAATTCCGCACCAATTAAAATTTTCGGGGGAACATACAACATCTCTTATATACACAACCTCTTGTTTCATAATTTCAACATCTGCAATCTCCTCTACTTCGGGATTTACTACCAAACAATTAGAAAAATCAATAGTTTTTGGAAAATAAAAATAATAATTATATCCATCTAATATATCATGACCATACACTGGATCTACCTCATAAAATTTTTCATCATAATATTCACTAATCACCAATTTGGGCTTCTCGCGTAAGTATAGAACGCCTAAACTTTTATCATATAATGGAACAAATCCAGTAGCTTCCGATGTAATATTCGTGCCTGGTATCCAAAATGAGACAGGAGTTGAAGGAAAGGCACCACCCTCTGTCCCAGTACCCTTCAGCTCAATTTCAGCCTTCAATGTCAAGCTAATAGGTGTAGGAGTAGAAGAACTACCACCTGCAACGGCACTTAATAATCCCATTATTGCACCAGGGATGTTTCCCGATGCAGCAGATAAAGCGGCAGAAACTCCTTTTGCCACGTCTTTAAATATCTTGTTAGACAATCCCAGTTTATTTTCTCCAGTTTCTGCATTAATAGTATTATGAGTGATTAAATCCTTTCCAACTCCTGCCAACACACCAGTACCCACAGCCTTACCAACACCTAATAAGGGTTTAAACAAATTTGATCCTGATGCACTTCCAATTGTTCCATTAAGACTGCCTGTTATATTCCCTCCTAGACTTATCTGTTGAACATTATAATAATTTAAAGTCCAGCTAAACTGAATATCCTTATATGGAATATCAGCTAAATTGGGATCATAAGCCAGTTCATATTGCATCATATACCAACGATTAGCAGCCAAAGGTAGAGAACCATCCATAGGAGCCGGTTGCATTTGCATATATTGCTTATTAGGCTCCTTATCCAAATCTATAATATCTTGCCCCAAATAATTTAAAATAGATGTTTTACGATTCGAAACAACAGTTATACCATCTTGAATATATGATGAAGTCGTAACAAATGAAGTTGTTAAATATAAATAGATACGCATTATTCCCCTATATTTATTATAAAGTACAAAATAAGGATTTACCAAAGGAGCAGTTACATTCGAATCGAATGTATTATACAATAATTCCCATCCATCAAATGCTTTTCTATCATTGACTATATCAATTCCATACGTTCCAACCAAACTTCCTTGTCCGGACCATGGGGAAGGGATTCGAGACTGCATTGAAGGAGTAGGCATCCAGTCTGCATTTTCCCAATCAAATACAGGAGTCGGTACAGCTCGTGTTTGAACTTTCGTCGCATTACTATTATCACTCAACTCTTCAAATTCATTGTCACTACAACTACCAATAGAGAAACCTATAAAAAGGCTTAGAACGAACAAATAAATGAAGTACAAAGGGCTAACAATTGCTTTCATAATGTTCTAGTTTAAAGTTAATGACTTGATATGAAAAACAAAATGTCGATTGAATACGACAACAGAGAGAAGTCTTTATATTTCCATAGGCTATAATGTTTATGTGTCTCAAATATAAGGAATAAAATTGACAGGGCAAAGGCAAAAACAATATATTTTACAAGAAAACATATAATACATTACAAATAGAAATAATTAGTACATAGCTTTGGGGGCATTTTAATGCCTCACACTCCTGTTTGATATAAAAAAGCCGGACAACTCAAAGTCACCCGGCTTTCTAATATTATGAGATTAATTCTCAATTAGTTAAAAATGTAGCGTACACTAAATTGTACCGAATAAGTAGATCTAAAACTTTGATATGTCCGATATGTATCGGTCAACACATTGCTTCCATTCTTATTCATAGTAAACTCTCCATTCTTATAATTAAGCAAAGAAGTATTATTCACTTGTTTATATACTCCCCAGCTGTTATTAAGTAAGTTAGGAAGATTCTTGATATCTACACCCACCTGTAGAATGTTCTTCTTTCCATTAACATTCAAGAAGAAGTCCTGATTCAATTTAAAATCAATCTGATGATGCCACGGCATTTTAGCTCCACCTCTCTCTGTATATTTACCCTTGCGACTTTTCAAATAACTATCTTGGTTAATGTAATTCCAAAAATCATCTTTTTGATCTTTAGCTGCATAAGTAACATTACCTGATTTATCTTTTGAATCTACAAAATTCCAGCTGTCTAATTCTTCACGTGTTGCAGGAACATACAACAGATTATTTGCTCCATAATCACCAACCACATTTCCACCAAAAGTATATGAATAACGACTGTATGAATAACTACCAGCAAAACCCATTTGCATACCTTCATACAATAGTGATACACTTGTTGCAAAATGCTTTCCATATTCTTTGCGATATCCGATTGTCGCTAATACTCTATCTGGTGCTACATAAGTACCATATCCCAATTCATGTTCATTAATACCATTAACAGAATAAGTATTAGTCTTATAAGCAGACGTTACCTGATCACCAATACCATCACTGTAAGACCGTGCCTTTGAGTGAGTATAAGCAAATGATACATCAAGACCAAAATCAAAATTCTTACGTAATTGTGCAGAAATAGAATAATAGTATGCACCCTTTTTCCAATTCTCTAACAAATATACATTTTGATATTTATTTCTCCAAGTTGCATCACTATACATTGTATATGTATTACGTACATCCCCCGGAGCTAGAGTTACTGTCGTTTCAGATGGTTTGTAACCTGTATTGGAAACGACTACAGGATTATAATCGCGACTATAAATACCCTCAACTGTAAAATCAATATCACCAGGCAATTTCATATCAAATGCTAAAGATGTTTTCCAAGTGGATGGCATCTTCAAATTTGTATCAATAATAGTTGGAGATTGTGGAGCTACAACTTCATTCGGAGTAAATTTTCCATCATAAAGATCTTTCAAAATATCATTTACATTTGTATGGAAATCGGGTTGTTTACCTGTATTAGCATCCACCTTATTATAAAAATATTGCGTTTGCCCAACATTTGAGTTTCCGACAGCAGATACTAACCATACGAACGGCAAACGTCCCACAAATAATCCTGTACCACCACGAAGCACATATTTACGTTCGCCTGTCAAATCCCAGTTAAAACCAACACGAGGTGATACAGAAAGCTTAGCATCAGGTAACTGATCAGTAGAATAACGAGTACCTCCAAAATCCAATTTTGCAAAGTCTTCATTATAGTTATTCTTCAATGAGGGATAAATTGGTAATTCAAAGCGAAGTCCACCTGTAACCTTAAGATTTTCAGACAATGCTATTTCATCCTGCAAATATAGAGAGAATTGTTGAAATTTCATTTCTGCATAAAACTGTGATAAATCCGCAGCATTAGAGTGAGTTATACCAAAAGCAGCAGGTTTCTTACCATTTACAAAATCATCCCATGAGCTATAAACATAGTAACCTCCACCAGCTTGCATATAGCCATTTGTAGCCTTAGTATGTTCATACTGGAAACCAGCCATAAACTTATTTATCCCAACATTCCAATTAAACTCATCCGTTACTGTATATACTGAAGTTTTACGCAAATTACCTTGTGTAAATACATCCATACCAAAACCTGCATATGATGCACCATCTTTTAATATATCAACGGTCGGAAATGGATTACCGTCATATTCACGTGGCTCATTCTGATAAGAATATGCAAAACGTAACATATTATTCATAGCTCCATTAGCGAAACGAGAGTTCCATTCACCAGCTACAGATGTAAAATCACGCACTTGATAATAGTTTGAGTTCTCAAAACTCATAGAATATTTAGTACTACGTCCAGAGTCCTTTCCTTTTGGAATACCCAATCCTGTATCACCTGGATAAATATCATCAGCACTCAAAGGACTAGTAGAGCTTGATGGGAAATTTGAATCTTTTGTATGAGTCTTTGTAAAACGGAGACTTAACTTATTATTCAGATTAGCATTCCAATCCAAACGAGCCATAATACGATATGCCGGAGTATTTACAGAATAGTTATTATAACGTCCTGGATCATAGTTATATTTCTCTTTCAAATATTGTCTCATATCATTCAAGCCAACCCAAGTCTCATTTCCGTCAACAATTGTATTTTCAACAGGACGACGTACATTTCCCGTATATTCTTGATCTAAAGATGTACGTGGTTGATAACTTGAACCAGCTGTTACATTGTCCTCATATTCTCCATTCACAAAAAAGAACAACTTATCTTTAATTATAGGACCACCAAAACTTGCACCATAAGTATAATACTGTGATTTTGAACGAGTCAGTTTATAATCCTCAACCCTATCACCACGCAGGTTCTCATTATTAAAATAACCATAAACCGTTCCACGGAATTGATTATCTCCTGAACGAGTTACTGCATTAATTGCCCCCCCTGTAAAACCGCTCTGACGAACGTCGAACGGAGTTACAGCCACTGTAACTTGTTCCAAAGCATCCAAAGATATTGGAGATCCGTTAGCCGGGAGATTACCTCCTAATCCGAATGTATTATTAAAAGCAGCACCATCAACTGTTACAAATGACTGACGATAGTTACCACCACCTACTGCAAAACCGTTACCAACATCAGCACCTTGTGGAGAAAGACGCATGATATCGCTAATACTACGAGAAATAGTCGGAGTACTATTAATCATATCACGATTGGCATTCATAATAGCACCTGCTCTGTCAGACTTCATATTACTCTCTTTAGAAGCAGTCACTACTACTTCGTCCAACAGTTCTGAACTCTCTTTTAAAGAAACATTTAAAACATAATTCTCTCCCAGTAAAAGATTAATTCCCTTGTAAATTGCTGTTTGATAACCAACATAAGAAATTTCTACTTTGTAAAGGCCGCCGGTACGCATACCCTGCAGATTAAATTGACCACTGACGTTAGTCACTGTACCATAACGAGTGCCTGATGGTTCGTGAACCGCAACGATTGTTGCTCCAATGATTGGTTCATCTTGTGCGGTCACTTTACCACTCATCGTGGCTGTTGTAACCTGCGCGCTCATCGTGACGGTAATAAATAACATTACTAGCACTAAGAAAGATCGCATTCTCTTTAACATAAATGTAGTTGATTAGTTAATATAAATTGTTTGCTTTTAAAAACTGTGCACAAATATAATTAATAATATTTAGAACTACATTACGATTATACTACAATTTTTTAAGAGAGATAAACGTTTTCCCTTGTTATAAAACGATAAAGGCTCCACAATATTTGCAGAGCCTTTTATTTTGAAACAGAAAGCATTAGAAATGCTTCAATCTATTACTTTATACTAGTCAGTCATTAACTTTCTATAACGAACACGCTTCGGCTCTTCATTTCCCAAACGTTTCATTTTGTTTTCTTCGTATTCTGAATAAGACCCTTCGAAGTAGAATACATTGGAGTCTCCTTCAAAAGCAAGGATGTGTGTACAGATACGATCGAGGAACCAACGGTCATGCGAGATAACTACAGCACAGCCGGCAAAATCTTCCAGACCTTCTTCCAAAGCACGCAATGTGTTTACATCAATATCATTGGTAGGCTCATCGAGCAACAGTACATTGCCTTCTTCTTTCAAAGCCATCGCCAAGTGTAAACGGTTTCTTTCACCACCGGACAGTACACCGCAAAGTTTTTCCTGATCGCCTCCGGAGAAATTGAAACGAGAAAGGTATGCACGTGCATTGATGTCACGTCCTCCCATGCGGATCAGCTCATTACCACCGGAAATTACCTGGTAAACACTCTTATTCGGATCAATGTCTCTGTGTTGCTGGTCTACATACGCCACCTTTACAGTCTCTCCTACTTCAAATTCTCCTTTATCTACTGTCTCCAATCCCATAATCAGACGGAACAGTGTCGTCTTTCCCGCACCATTGGGACCGATCACACCAACAATACCATTAGGAGGAAGCATAAAGTTCAAATCGTCAAACAACAGTTTATCGCCGTATGCTTTAGCCACCTGTTTCGCTTCAATGACTTTATTACCCAGACGCGGACCATTCGGAATGAAGATTTCAAGTTTTTCTTCTTTCTCTTTCACGTCTTCATTCAGCAACTTGTCATAAGAGTTAAGACGTGCCTTACCCTTTGCCTGACGGGCTTTGGGAGCCATGCGCACCCATTCCAACTCACGTTCCAGTGTTTTGCGACGTTTGCTGACGGTCTTTTCTTCCATTTCCATACGTTTTGTCTTCTGTTCCAGCCAGGAAGAGTAGTTACCTTTCCAGGGAATACCTTCACCACGGTCTAGTTCGAGAATCCATCCGGCAACATGATCGAGGAAGTAACGGTCGTGCGTCACGGCAATAACCGTACCTTCATATTGCTGAAGATGTTGTTCCAACCAGTCGATAGATTCTGCATCCAAATGGTTGGTAGGTTCGTCCAGCAAGAGCACATCCGGTTTCTGCAACAACAAACGACATAAAGCTACCCGACGACGTTCACCTCCGGACAGGTTTTCTACCGGCTGATCTTCAGGCGGACAACGGAGAGCATCCATCGCACGCTCCAGTTTGCTGTCCAGATTCCATGCATCAGTCGCATCAATGATATCTTGCAGTTCGCCCTGACGAGCAAAAAGAGCATCCATCTTATCCTGATCCTCGTAGTACTCCGGCAAACCGAACTTCTGATTGATTTCTTCGTATTCTGTCAGTGCGTCAACAATGGGTTGCACGCCTTCCATTACTACTTCTTTTACTGTCTTTGTGTTGTCTAAATAAGGTTCCTGTGCCAAGTAACCCACGGAATATCCCGGAGAGAACACCACTTCTCCCTGATAGGATTTCTCCAAACCGGCGATGATCTTCAATAACGTTGATTTACCGGAACCGTTCAAACCGATAATACCGATTTTCGCTCCATAGAAAAACGACAGGTAAATGTCTTTCAGCACATTCTTATTGGGGGTGAAAGCCTTGCTCACTCCCACCATCGAGAAGATAATTTTTTTATCGTCAGCAGCCATAATGTATGATTATATATTGTTGATAATGGCACAAAGATAAGAAAAATGTTTGAATTCTTTTGGAGTTATAAAAAAATGTTCTACCTTTGCACCCGCATTCGAAAGAAAGCACTGAAGGACCGATTCGCTAGCTCAGCAGGTAGAGCACAACACTTTTAATGTTGGGGTCCTGGGTTCGAGCCCCAGGCGGATCACTTAGGAGAAATGAAAATACTCCGACAATCTAAGACAAAGCTCTTTAAACCAATGGTTTAAGGAGCTTTTTTCCTTACCTGCCTACGACAGAAAAAGGACCTCAAAAAGCCACCCTGTGAAGATGAATCGTTACTAATTCGTTACGGTTTTCCGTTACGATAAAAACCGTAACGAATTTATAGGTAAGTCGCTCATTTGTCGAATATTGGCAGTCGAAAGTCATAGCCGTTACGGAATGAACAAATTAACTTTGCAACAAGAAAGGAGTTACGGTATGAAATCGACATTCAAGACACTCTTCTATTTAAAGAAGAACGAACCGAAGAAAAACGGTCATGTAGTAATAATGGTACGTATCACGGTGGACGGTGATCAGGTGCAATTCAGCAGCAAGTTGGATATACACCCCGATAACTGGGACACGAAAACGGGAAGAGCCGTCATCAACAAACAGAGTGCGGACAAGAAAGAAAACCTCAGGGTATCCTCACTTAACAAGACACTGGACGAGATACGTTCGGCCATCACCATGCACTACACACGCATGATGAACGTGGACGGTTACGCACTGCCGGAAAAAATCAGGAACGCATTCCTGGGATTGGAGGAAAAGGAGAAAACACTCATCAGCTACTTCACCCAGCACAATGAACAGTATGCAAAGAAGGTCGGCAAGACCGCCACGCAAAAGACCTACTCTCGCTACGAACTTACCAAACAGCGGATGATAGAGTTCTTGCAAAAGGAATACAAGTTGTCGGACATTCCCGTGAAGGAAATCACCGTCACCCACATCGAGAACTTCTACCTTTATTTGCGTCAGGAATGTGAGGTAAGCAACAATACCGCCATGAAATTTGTACAACGTTTCCATACGATACTGTTGTTTGCTCAGAAAAGCGGATTGAGCTTCATTGATCCCTTCGGGAATTTCAGGTTCAATTTTGACAAGACCGACAGAGGGTATCTCACGCAGGAGGAAATTGACACGATCTATTATAAGGAGTTCAAATCAAAGCGGTTGGAACACGTGCGTGACGCTTTCATCTTTAGCTGTTATACCGGTTTGCCCTACTGTGACATCTATACGCTTTCAAGCGAGGACATAAAGATCGGGGTGGACGGCAAGAAGTGGATTATGAAAGACAGGGGTAAAACCGGCGTGGAATCATTCATTCCCCTACTGCAAATACCGTTGGATATTCTCGCCAAATACGAGGGCAAGTTGAAAGATGGAAGATTGCTTCCGGTAATCAGTAACCAGAAGATGAATGAATATTTGGCGGAGATAGCCGCAATTTGCCAAATCAACAAACGGATCACCTACCATCTCGCCCGGCATTCGTTCGCCACGGAAATCTGCCTTACCAAAGGCGTTCCCATTGAGAGCGTATCCAAGATGCTCGGACACACCAACATTCAGACCACACAGATTTATGCCCGTGTGGTGGACAGAAAGTTGAGCCATGACATGAATATGCTGGATCGAAAACTAAAAAATATGGAAAAAGGTACGGCGCAAAACGCTGTATGAATAAACAAATCATTATATTGTCACACCATTTAAAAAACAACGCCTTATGAAAAATAGAGGATACATCACCATCACCGGTTTGGAAAACAAGGATGAACAACCCATCGTCAGTGTAAAGATAGAGAACGGCAACGTATGGATGACCAAGCACGAACTTGCCCGTCTGTTCGGAGTGTTCGTTCAGACAATAGACGCCAATGTGCGCTCCATCTTCAAATCCCGCCTGCTTTACGACGGCGACGTGACCATAACCGAGAAACAGAACAAAAGCATTGTTACCTATTATAATCTGGAAGCGATCATATTTCTCAGCTTCCGCATCAACACCTATTGCACGAAGCTGTTTCGTGAGTGGGTACTCAACTCCCTGTGCGAGTACAAACGCCTGCAAGAGAAAAAGCCCGAAGTCCTTGTTGTTTTCCATCCCGACAGCAACCGGACTACCATTTCTTATAACTAACGTGCATAGAAACCTGTAAATAGCGAGCCTTACCCGAAAATCCAACGGGCAAGGCCTCTTTTTCTCCCGAAATTTCTATCTTTACGCCAAATAACAATGTCATGATAGAAAACCTCACCATATCCGTATCCTTCAGCGAGGTGGAGGAAGCCCATATCAGCAACTATTTTCGCCTTTCCGAAATGTCCGGCGAGTTTCTGATTATCCAGAGGTCTGACAATACCTTCTACTTCCTTTGCACCAATAACTGTGACATCGTGAGCATCTGCCAATCTTTTGATTGGTATATTGTATCAAAAGACACTTTCAATGACACCTGATAATCGGCATTGGTTTATCGGATAAAGAAAGTATCAACGGAGAACTCTATCGGGTACAGGATGAAACCACGCTCACCCTTTGGCGTGATATACTCCACTTTACTTTCGAGAGCGATTTCGTGCGCCAGTTCTTCCCATACAATACCCATTTCAAAGGCAAGATGCGTATCGACGGAGCCTTGTGTTTCTATATCCACGATTATTACCCGACCAGATGCAAGGACATATCGGTATCTGACAGAAAGACGAGCAATCTGGTATTTAGATTTAAAGAAGGACGACAAGCAGCTCTTGTCGCCAAGATCTTCTCGCTTTGTATCGCCCGGATGCCGTTCTTTAAGGAGAAAGCCGCCAACGCCGTGCTGATCCCCATACCGGCGGCAACCCGTGAACGGAACATCACCCGCTTCGCCCGTTTTTGCAGCCTTCTCTCACGTCGGCTTAAAGTCGTGGACGGATTTCGTGCCACATGGATAAAAGAAGACCGTGAGCAGATGAAAGGAACTCACGGACAAGACAAGTTATCCAACTTGATCTTTCATCCCGATTATTTTAAGGGCCGGGACGTATTTTTAATAGACGACATTATCTCTTCCGGCGAGAATTTCACGCAAATGAAATGCAAACTGATACAACTCGGTGCAAAATCCGTTACCGGTTTGTTTTTAGGTAAAACAATAAAGTCTGAAAATCAAAAGTAATATGGCAATCAAGAAATCCCAGATCGAAAAATGGATAGTCGCCCAAAAGAAACACCGGCTATCGGATACCCATGTACAAATGGCCCGTGAACTTGGACTCAATCCCGATAAACTCGGCAAGATAGACAACCACCGGCAAGAACCGTGGAAAGCCCCCTTACCGGAATTTATAGAAGAGATCTTCTATAAACGTTTCAAAAAGGAACGTCCTGATGTAGTCAAGCCCCTAAAGCAAATCCTTAAAGAACAGGAAATAAAGACTAAAACAAAAAAGAAGGAAAAAGAAATACGGCGTAAAGAGCGTGAACAGGAACAGATTAATAACGGAACAGATGAAGTTCTTACATTTCAATCCCCAACCTCAATAACGGAATAAAAGCCACATTATTATCAGTAGAAAAAACGTTCCCATTCTTCCGGAACCGGAACAATCTTTCATCCATACAAAACCGCAGAAAAGTGTTGTACAAACAAGCGCGATGAATCACACATTGGACAGTACAACACCTTTCTTTTTTCCGGTTTTGAAATAGGAAGGCTTTTATTATATCGCTCTGTTTTTTTACTCTCTGATCTCCTCAAAGGCAGTATCTATCACATCATAGTGATCACCGTCATTAACACTCAATGCAGCCACAAGGCTGTTCAATGTCCGAACTGCGTCCAAACGCTTTTCCACATCACTTTCATCCGGATTGCTCAAGACATCTATCGCACAGGTCAAATGCCCTTTCATCTCTTGCAATGTAGATAGACTCTGAATGGGAAACAGATAGAAAAGCCCATCTTCTGAAGACCGGACTACTCCTTTCAGGAGAGTCGATTGTAAATCCATAACAATAACGTTATTATATTAAATTGACGTAACGCTGCCAGTCACAAGTCCAAAGCATCGCCAAACGCTCAATACAGAGTGAACCGACAGGTTACGTCAAAGTATATAACCTACCCGGTTCATTTACCTCTGTATTTTTGAAATTGGCGATTTCTGGACTACGGTAAACGAACAGATTACACGATGCTATTTGCATCGCTAACACAAAGGTAGAATTTTTTTCGTATTAATCATCGCTTTATGTATAAGGGATTTATAACACAACGATTTTAAGCAAAGTTTAAGGCTAACTTCCTTCGGGGTATTTCTCTCACTGTTTTCAGTAGCCATCACTCCACATTTAAAGCAAAGGAACGAATTAAACTAACTTATTCAAGTGCAAAGGTACTTCGGGTTCTTAACGGAAAAACAAGGTCAAGCCGTTCCGGTTTTGAAAAAAATCTTCCCTGCGCCATAATGGCACGAGGTATTTTTACCCAAAACCTTGTTTTTCCTAAACCCGACCTTTTGACGCACATGAAATAAGTCAGCTCAACTCGTCAATGCATAAAAAAAATGTCGTGATTATGAAAACAGCAAGAGAAATACATAAAGGAAATAAGAACAGACTCAATCTGCCTCTGCATAAATTGTTTGGCTGGTTAGTTCGGCTCCTTCTTTCAGGCTGCTGTTGGAGTCTGTACGGTGGCAGTCTTTTAGCGTGGTTTATCGGTTTATGGCTCGCAAAAGAACTGATAACGGACGTGATCCGCTCCGCATGGGGGTGTCTGGTTTCCATTCTCTCCTTTGCAGTCGTAGTCGGGATTATCATTTGGTTATTAATTCTTTAACACATACAGTTATGACAATGGATATTACAAAATCAGTAGCGTTCACCGGACACCGTTCAGAGCGTATCCTCCAAGTCGGTATGCTGCATCTTTATCTGGATATAGTTTCGCAAGTAAGAAGGTTGTATAGTCTGGGCTATCGCTACTTTCTAAGCGGAATGGCGGAAGGCTTCGATTTGCTTGCAGCCCAAGCGGTAACTGCCCTTAAAGCGGAATACACGGACATTCGACTCATTGCCGTTGTGCCGTTCAGCCGGCAGTCAAACAGATACCGGCCGGAGAACAAGTCCTTATACGACCGGATAATGAAAACTGCCGATGAAACGGTCATTCTCCGAGAAGATTACCGCAAAGGCTGCTTCCACCACAGGAACGACTACCTGATTGACAACTCCGAGATTGTTTTAGCCTATTGGGACAAGCAGCCCTATGGCGGTACTTATTATACCGTAGGAAAAGCACGGATAATGAACAGAATCATTATAAATCTTTATAAATAAAGCCTTATGAAACGATACAGCAGGACTGTCGCACAGCAGTGCAGATATTACGAGGTAAGCAACATTTTCGAGTACATGGTGGAAACCTACCTGAACGGCAACATCACCACCTTTGGAGAGCTTTACCAGGAATTGTGCAAAGAAGCGAGAAAAGATTTTATCGATTTCCTTCTCAGTGAGGTGGAGCCGATATACTGGAGAGAGATTTTGAAAATGACTGTCTAATGAATAAATCAGAAAAATATGAACGTAACGTTTGAAACCACAATTTGTGCATGGGATGAAAAAATCCCTGCACTCCTTATCCGACTGGTAAACACCCTTCTCTTTTGCCGGACAGAAGAGGAACTCCGCCAATCCATTGACAAACTTCGGGAAACGACCGAACTGGACGAGTTTTTCACCTACGGCTACGGCTCACACCATTTCTGGTGCAACCAGCGCATTTCCAAAGGAAGCATGCAGTTCATCCAAAGCCGATTATTCATTGCAACATTTTAACCCTCTAATACATAAATGATATGAAACCAATATCCCAAATGACACGAGAAGAGAAATTGCAGGAGATTGTAGAGTACAACCCTTGCAGGGTAGAGCGTAGTGCAGTCCTCCGTTACTTGTTGGCAGTACGCCGTAATGACACGGAACAAATCGCTTATTTCGAGAGTTTTGGCAAGAGTGTACGACATATCATACTCAATGTACGCACGTATGAAAGAGGGATGATTTTCGGTTATGTCGGCAAGCAGTTCAACGAACACGGTTGGATAAATGGCATGTTGCCGATAATAGAGGAAATCAAGTTAGACACCTTCAACACGATCCATATCGGGCAATCCGTTGACGGGACGTATGCGGTAGCCATCGACTGGTGTACCGGCACAGCCGGAGGCGGTAGCCACCCGTCCGTTTGGGATGAACCTGTCAGAGATTATAAGGAAGCTGTCCGACAAGGAATCCGCCTGTTGGAGCAACAATACAATAAAGCGGAACGTTGGTCTGTTTCCGACAGAAGCAATTACAACCCAAAGGTTATCCGCAGTCTGAAAGGAAAACTGTTGGAAATCAAGCGGAAATACACACAGCCCCGACAGTTAAGTCTGTTTTAATATTCACGAACTATAAAATCATAAGTTATGGCAACAAAAATGAACGAGAACGGAGTTTCAACCTGCAAGACGGGTGAGAAATATGAAAAATTCCAAATGACCGTAGGACGGAAAAGGCGCACGTTCTATCACTATGATTATAGGGATACGGCAGACAACGAACTTTTCTCCTGTGTGAAGCCCACATTGGAAGAGTGCAGGCGACAATACAACGAGTGGCTTAAAAAGAAAGAGGACAAGAAATAATACAGGAACAAGCTCCCCTTACCGGTTTCCATTCCGGTAAGGGGAGCTATCTTATTAGATTTTCATTCAGTTTCTCTACTCAGCGTTATCGCTGCTTTTTTTTCGGGGTATATCCGGCATAAATCATTCGGTATCCTCCTTTTCATCTTCCGCTTCATTATTAAAGGCAAAAGACTTTTGCACAACCTGACCGAAGGAATCGAGAATGTAAATGTCTATTTTCTGCTGGTCTGTGCCAAATGACCTGTAATAGAGCCTGAATGTTTCTTCCGGTAACGGATACAGGTCGTTCGGCAACAAAACCGTACCGTTCTCCATGCGAAGCTCCCCTTTGCCTGTCGGTTGGAAGTACCTGATGAAGTATTTGGTGTCCTGATACTCGCCGCTTCTTACAAGTTGACAACGGATTTCCGCTTCCTCGCCCTTTACGATTGTCGTCTGCACCGGCAAGGTCGCCAGATCAAACTCATACATCTGCTGAACGTCCAATTTGTCAGAACAGGCGGTCATATATAACAAGGCTACCAGCATACAACCTGCTATAATCATGCTTTCAATCATCTTTTTCATTCTATTATTGTTTTATCAATTCAAAATAATTTTCAATCCCACCCCGAACAGGAAATGAAAGTGTCCGCTGTCATTTCCCCAGAGGCAACGCTCACGTGCATGGAACAGCAATACCACCTGGTTGGCAAGGTAGGTTTCTATCTCCAGCGATACCGCACCGCCATAGACAAATGCATCCCCGACACACAGGCGTGAACCATCGAACAGCATGCCTGTGCCCCAATTCACGGTTTCATATCCCGCCAACACCGAACCGCCGGCATAGCAGAGAAACACCTTGTTGGCATCCGAAAGGAAATTATAATAATAGCCGCCTTCCGCAGTGAATTGGGAAACCGGGACACGTATGTCCTTGTATGGATAATACTTCTGGAGATACTCGCCACCGAATACCCACTTATGGCAGCCGTTCACATATCTGTCCATTCCCATCCCGAAATGGTAACCCAGCTCGTTACGTTTGTCCGCAGTGTGAAAGCCGTCCGTCATGCCGGCGGTAATACGCAGCCCTTTTGTACCGGGCAGGCAACGTTGGGCATGTGCCTTGTCCGTCAGGACAAAGCACAAAAGTATACATATAATAACAGAGACCCTTTTCATACTATTTCACCTTCAGCTCGTTAATGACTCTGGCACGAATCAGCTCGGCGTTGGTCAGAATAAACCGCTGATGCCTTCCCCCGTTCTGTTCGTTCATCTCGACAACCAGCTGCTTGTCATCCGGAAGGGTGAATTTGGGCAGGGTAAATACCGTCCGTTCCTTGCTCTTTCCGTCAACCGCCGTCACATAGTTGAAGGCACGAAGCGGCACGATAACCTGTTCCTGAATGGCGGTACGTTTTGCAACCTTTTTATCCACCACCTTAAAAGTGACAAAGTCAACGGAGAATGGCACGTTGGAAGCGTTTTTCAGTTCCATATGGAAATAAAGCAGACCGTTGTGCGTATAAATCCCTTTCAGGATATACTGGATACCGAAGCGCTTGCAGCCGATATGCTTCACCAGACGTTTGTTGTTGTCATAGACGGACTTCATGATCAGCCGTACCAGCAGCGGGGACTCGCTGCCGAGTTCCGTAAGGTAGATTTCCTGCGAGTTGTTCGGCCGGTTCACCGCCTCGCCATCATGGATGAAGTCTTTCATCTCGATATTCAGCTTGGCCGGCTCGTCCGCATACTTCACGTTGAATGTATAATAGCTGCCGTCATCCGTGATCACCGCCAGATTCGTTTCACGGGAGAAGTCCCTCAACGCCGCTTTCACCCGAAGCACGTTCTCCGAACCGTCCGCTTTGCCGGCAAGAATGTCAGCCGATCCCAGATCCACATACTTGATAGCAGCCGGGAAGATAAGGTGTACAGTTTTATTAAATGTCACCTCCAAGGCGTATGGAGGAACCATCCGGTCGAATGTCACCGGACGTGTCAGCCCGTCAAACAAATCACCGGTGGACGGGCTGCGCCTTGCGTCCTCCTTATCCGGCAGCGGCGTGGTTCCCGTTTCTCCGGAATCCGCCGTTTCTTCCGTGTCATTTCCCGTCTTTTCCACTTTCACGGTCTTTTGTGCATACGCACCGGTCATACCAATGGCAAAAGCCATCATTAAAATTACTTTTTTCATGCTTGTTGTTTTTTCTTGATTAATAAATTGATTTTAACCGTTTATTGTCTTGACACGAGCAATAGCTCGTAATCCGCCTTCAAAGTCGCCTTGGCACTCCTGAACTTTGTGGAAAGGTATTGCGATGCCCCCTGTATCACCCCTTTGCCCAAGTCCGCAGCCAGCTGTGCACCGGCATTGCTGGAGATATTGATGCTGCTTCCCATTGCCGAACCCATGTTGGCCGCCATCTCCTTGACGGCGGTAAGCTCCTGCGATCCCCTGACCTCAATGCCCTTCATGCCCCTCGTGTCATAAGCGTCCAGCTCCACCGGCAGGATTGTTCCCTGAAAGGCGACCGAGGAAACGGTGATTTCCATGCGTTCACCGCTGATTTTCGCCGTGCCGGTCAGTATCGTGTTGGCGGGTATGTACAACTCTCCGGCCTGCACCGGCTCCAGCAGGCGGAGTCCCACCTCCTGACCGTCGCTGCCCGAAACCGTTACCGTCCTGTACACGCAGGCACGGATACCATTCCTTTCCGTACGGCTCCGGACTGTCCCCACCGTGTGGAAACCCATGTTTCTGGGCTTACCGTACTGTCTGGCGAACTCTTCATCGGACAAGGGTGCGGCCAGCAGGCTGACCACCCGTTCCGCTACCTGCGTAACCGGGCAGACCGGCATTTTACCCGTAGAGGAGGACACGGCGACCTGTTTGGTTTCACCACCGCCCGGCATGTATCTTGCCGCCATCTCGTAGGACTTCTCCATCAGCCGCAGTTGTTCCTCACCGTTTTCTCTGGCCTTGCGCTCTTCCTCCGCCTGACGCTCCAGCTCCTGAATACGCCATTCCAGTTCCAGCGTTTTCTGGTCATCTTCCGCAGGCCGTGTTTCATAAAAACTGCCCAACTGCCGGTTGATGTCCTGATAGGCATTGGCGGAGGAACGGATAGACGGACTGCCGTTGTCCGTGTCCTCTTCCGTCAGGAATACCTCGTCTGCCACCGGCTCTTCCTGTTCCAGCGATACCGCCAGATCCTGGAGCGTGTTCATTTTCTCCTTTTGTTTCTTTTCAAAGGCACTTTGTTCGTAGGCGGTCTTTTTATCCGACGGCAGCCCCTTGTCCTCCGGCATCGGGACATCCACGTTGAATCCCTCCCTTAATGGCTCGTCGCTGTCAGAAGGAGCGAATATCAGCCACATCGCTCCCAGAAACACGAGAAAGAACAACGGATACACGAGCATCTTCTTTCGTTTGAGCATCTCTTCCGGAGTCAGAGGTCTGGCCTCTTTCTTCCCCTGTTTCGGCGTTTGCCCTTTCTCTTCCGCTTTTTCAGACGTTGCAGCGTTCGCCGGTTGCCGTTCCTGATTTTTTAGGTTCTCCATAATCCACCTGATTTTTAATGTTTATACTATCCTTGTTTATCCCCCTGTACAGTTCCATCCGCCTGATATGCTCCATTTGCAACTGCTCCCCCTCATGCCTGCCGATGCGGTATATCGAAGATACCGTCATGTATATCGACAGACAGCCGAAGCCGGTGAGCATGGCCACCACGCAGACGAGCCGTACATCGGGCGACATCCGTCCGCACAGATAGCGGAGTCCGTCGTCTATCCTGTCAGGCACATACCTGATCCATTTTTTCAATCGGTTCATTTCCTCTCTTTTTTTAAGTTATCGTTCAACGGTTCTCAAATCCCGGTTCTCCACGATATTGAACTGCTCCATCGTGAAGCCGTGCGGGTTATTGTCCGACCTGACCGAGTTCAACAGCCGGCAACGGGTTACAAGGCTCCGTTCCGTGATGTTGCTCGACCTGACGAGCGACTGCCGTGCGTAAGTTGTCACCACATACGGGTAGCTGTTGAAGTCGCACGCCACGCTGTCCACCCGGATGCTCTGGTTGATATTGGCCGAGATTATACGGTTGTAATACCCCTTTTCCTCCCAGTCCTTGTAGTAGCGGAACGCACTCTCGTCGCACAGGAACAACGCCCGGCGGATATTCGACTCGATAGCCGCCTTGTCGGGCGACAAGGTGAAAAACAGCTCGTGGAAACGCCGGATATGTTCTTTCGCCTCCACCGGCCTGTTCTGCGAAAGGTCTTGGGAAAGAGCAAGTATCAGGGACTTCCCATTGTCCAGCACATAGATTTTCTCCCTCTGCCGTTCGGCGAACCGGTAGGAGCTCCAGAGAGCATAGCCGGTAACCAGAGCACAGAGCGAAACGAACACGATCCCCATCGTGCGAATTTGCCGGAAGCTCGTTTCTATATTCTTTAAACTTTTAAATTCCATACATCTCTAATATTTACGTTGGTTCATCTTCCTCTTAACTTGCCGGCTATATGCCCGATGGAAGCACCGGTGATGGCGGCAGCCGCACGTCCGCCCTTTAGTGACCACGAGTTGACCTGCTTGCCGTAATTGCCGGCTCCCGATGCCTGAATCACCCATGTGGATACTGTCGGAATGGTGAAATAGCCCACAATGGCTATCAGCATGAAGATGATGTAAGCGGAATTGTTCACGTCGGGCACATAGGCGGGATCGCTCAGTGCAGCGATGTCCTTCTCGATCATCAGCACCTGAATCCTTGCCAGCACGGAGCTGAACAGGTCGGATATGGGCAGCCACAGATAGATGCTGATATACTGGCAAATCCATTGGATCATCGTATTGTGGAAGCCGTCGTACACCGATATGGCGAATGACAGAGGTCCCAGAATGCTCAATACGATCAGGAAGAAGGTTCTCAGCGTGTCCAGTACCAGCGAAACCGACTGGAACAGCAGTTCCAGAAAGCTGCGGAAGAAATTGCTCACGCTCTGCCTGGCCTGGTATTTGAGGCGTTCCGCCGCCATGCCCGCCATGGCCTTCAAATCCGAAGGCGACCATCCCAGATCTTCGATCTGGCGTTCATATTCCTCGTTATCGACCAGATACGCCGTTTCCGGATTTCTCGTCATCGCCTCGTATTCCAGTTTCTGCCGCTTCTCGGAATACTCCCGTATGTTCAGTGTCTGGCCTTCCATGATACTGTGGCAGCCGGTGACCACCGGACTCATGATGCCGTTGAGAGTTCCCAGAACGAATGTGGGGAAGAACATGATGCACGCCCCCAGACAAAAAGGTCTGAAGAGCGGGTAAATGTCAATCGGCTCGGCTCTCGAAAGAGCCTGCCACACCCGTGAGGCCACATAGAACAGTGCACCCAGTGCAGCCACTCCGGTAGCCACACCCGTGATGTCCGAACAGAGAGGCATCATCTCGTCATAAAGGTTGCGCAACACTTCGTGAAGGTTGCTGAAAGTTTCCTCGCCCGTCATGTCACCAGTATTTTTGATTGTCCGTTCCGTACAAGTCCAGCACCCTTCGGGTATCGTTCTTCTTTTTTGCACGCAGGTAAGAGATGCCGATGTTCCGGTTCGTGTAATACCTGACCAGATTGCGTTGGTTTCTTACGTCACGGTACACACGGTCGATCACGTCCATGCGCTCCTTATCCGTCATGGAAAGGCTGGTGGAGGTTACGACCGTCTTCATCTCGTTCAGCATACCGCTGCTCTCTTCCAGCATCTTCGCATATCCGGAAGCGATTGCCGAAAGCTCGTCCGGCGTATAGTTCCCGTCCGTCAGCATTTTCTGGAAAGAGTTTACATAGATGTCCGATATTTCACCGACCAGAAGAACGGTCTGCTGTACCTTGCGGGCATCCTTAACCAGATTGTTGACCGCTTTCAATGCGTCGTAATAACGCTTCCCCTGTTCGTAGATCTTGACTGTTTCCTGAAAATTCTTCACCATATTTTCTGCCGTCGTCGTGGTCTGCACCACATTGCGGGTTGTATTCACGATGCTTTGTGCAAAGTTCGAGGGATCGAACGTCACCCATTGTGCCTTTACTGCCATAATCGGGCAAAGAAGCCCGGCCAGGCAGACAGCCATAATTCGTTTCATGTCTTTTAAAATTTTAATGTTGAATAAATCGGATAGTTGTTACTGTCATTTACGGGAGAACCGGGGTTCTCCATTTTCCCTATGAGTCATCCGCACGTACATAGATCCCTTCGGTAGCCAGCACCAGCCGGTCTTCCTCCCGGTCATAAGCGAGCTGCACCCTCCCCAGCAGGTCTGCCCAGATGATGCCGCCGCTTTGGTGGATCGTGCCTACCACCACCGCATCAAGGTGGTAGGTCAGGGCAATCTTGTATGCGCCACCGTCACGGAATACGGTAACGGGCGGCGACTTGCGGTTGCTTTTCCACTCCCCGCATATCCAGTAGAGCGGAAACAAGGTTTCATACTCCATAGGCATTTACGGTATTTCATTGCTTTGATTCCGTTTCTTTTCCGCAAGCCTTCGGATAGCCAGTTCGATATTGCCGTCCAGCTGTTTCGCCAGTTGTTCCACTTCCACCTTCTCGCTCTCTTCGGTCGTGTAGCACAGATATTCTTCGGGCGATACCTCCGTGGCGTACACCGTTGACTGTACGCCCCCCAATCCGAACCAGACTTCCTTGTATTTGCGTTTCGGGTCATTGGACATGTTCACCGACAGAATCTGCGCCTTTTCCTTGTCCGTCAGTCCCAGCAGGGACTGTATCTGCGAGAACTTGTTAAGGTACTTCCTCTGGTCAAGCAGAATCTTGCAGTCGCTGTTGTTCACTATGGACTCCTTTACGATAGGCGAGGAAATGATGTCATCGACTTCCTGCGTCACCACAACTGCCTCTCCGTAAAATTTGCGGACAGTCTTGAAAAGATAGCGGATGTAGTCCGCCATCCCTTCCCTGGCGATAGCCTTCCACGCTTCCTCTATGATGATCATCTTGCGCACCCCTTTCAGACGGCGCATCTTGTTGATAAACAACTCCATGATGATGATAGTCGTTACCGGAAAAAGAATGGGGTGGTCTTTGATCTGATCGATTTCGAATACGATAAACCGTTTGCCGAGCAGGTCGAGCTGCTTGTCGGAGTTAAGCAGGAAATCATATTCTCCGCCACGGTAATAAGGCTCCAGCACGTTCAGGAAACCCGCAAGGTCGAAATCCTTTTCCCGGACTCCCTTCTCTTCCAGTATCTTCCGGTAGTCCGTTTTCACGAACTCGTAGAAGGTGTTGAACGAGGGAACGATGCTTTCATCCTCCTTGATGCGCCTGATATACAGGGCCACCGCATTGGACAGCGCCACTTCTTCCGAACGTGTCGCCGGTTCGTTGTCCTTTTTCCAGAGTGTGAGGATCAGTGTCTTGATACTCTCTCGTTTCTCAATGTCGAAAACCTTATCATCCGTGAAAAAAGGGTTGAACACTATCGGGTTTTCGTCCGTATAAGTGAAATAGATGCCGTCCTTGCCGCCGGTCTTCTGGTGTATCAGCGAGCAAAGTCCCTGATAGCTGTTCCCCGTGTCGATCAATACCACGTGTGTGCCCTGTTCATAATACTGCCTCGCCAAATGATTCATGAAGAATGACTTGCCGCTACCGGAGCCGCCCAATACGAATTTATTTCGGTTCGTGGTTACGCCACGTTTCATCGGCAGGTCGGAGATGTCCACGTGCAGCGGTTTTCCGCTGATACGGTCTGACATCTTCAGTCCGAAAGGTGAAACGGAGCTGCGGTAGTTCGTTTCTTCCACCCAGAAGCAGAGGGCCTGTTCGATGAACGTATAGAAGCTCTCCTCTGCCGGGAAGTCAGCGCCGTTTCCCGGCATTGCCGCCCAGTACAGCGTGGCGGCGTCCACCGTATTATGGCGTGGCTTGCACTCCATCATGGCGATCTGACTGCCCACGTCATTGCGCATGTTCTTCACCTCCATCGGGTTGTCCGTCCATGCGATGACGTTGCAGTGGGCACGTACCGAGGTAAGCCCGAACGAGTGTGCGTCATTCAGGTACAGGTCAATCCACTCCTTGTTGATCTGGTTGCTCCGTGAGTACTTCGAGAGCGACTGCATGTTGCGTGCGCTCTTTTCAAAACGTTGCAGGTTCTCGCCGCTGTCATCCAGAAAGATATACTGGTTGTACAGGTGGTTGCACGAGAGCAGCAGGCCTACCGGACTGGCGAATGACAGCTTGCAGTCGCTTTTGTCCGTTGACAGCCTTTCATACCGGCAGTCCGTACCCACCTTGCCAGGCAACGCATCCAGTTCCGATAGCGTATGTACCGAAACGTGCTTGTCGCCGACACGCAGGCCGTCATCTCCGAGTTCGATGTCTTCCAGCGCAGTGGTATTTTCCATTGACAGACAGAAATATTTCTCCACCAGTCCAGCCTTATCCTCCGTGCCGGTAATCTCATCACCGACGAGCCGTCTTAGGTGTACCAGCCCTGTATCGTTCACGATACGGGCGAATTGTCCTACCGTATCCAGAAAATGGGCGGTGGTATCCTTGTCCATCTCCTTGGGGATGATGAATCCCCTGCACAGCGAAGAGAAGCTGCTCTGCATCCTCATGCGTTCTTTCGTCGTCTTGGTCAGGTACAGATAGCATTTGTGGTTCAGGAAAGGACGTTCGTTGAAGTGCATCTCGTAGCTCCGGGAAAGGAAACTTAGATTTTCCTTGTCCGTCTGGCTGCGGTAATCCTCCCGGATAAACCAGTCCTGTTTATGTACCACCGTATAATTGGGCAATACCTTGATTGCCTTTGCCCATGCCGCATGGATAGCCTCGTATTCAGCTGCCGTTACCGTGAAGAGTTCGGGCAGCTCCACCTCAAAGACGGCGGTGATGTCCGCATCTTTGGAGATGATACAGTCCGCTTCGACGGCGAGAAGCGGGAACTTGCTTTCCAATGTGGCGGCCTTTAGTGTGTTCCGCATACGTTCTTCTTTTTAATCGTGAATAATTTCCGGGGACTGATCCGGTTGATCAGGTAGCGAGGGTGCTGTTTTCTGGCCAGCAGCTTCATCAATCCGTGTTCCCCGAACTTGCCGTTCAGATGGAAAGTCAGCCCGACCAATACGGATGCGGATATTACGCCGAAAGCAATGCAGAACCACTGGTTCACGCCGGCCATATAAAGAATGACAAACAGCACGAACAGAGCCAGCAGCCCACCGACGAAAATAAAAAGATATTGAGCCTTGAGTCCCTTGAACTCCGCACTCTCGCCGATTCCCTTGTTCAGTTCATAATTCATATACATTATTATATATAGGTGAATCCGGTTCTTAGAGAAAGAATGAACGAAGAATAGTGGCAGCCACGATTAAAAAGATACATGCACCAAACCAGCTCGCCGCCGTTTTCGAGGTATCCGGATCGCCGGAGCTGAACTTGTTGTACACCTTAATCCCGCCGACCAGACCTACCACAGCTCCGATCGCGTAGCACAATTTCGTTCCCGGATCGAAGTAGCTTGTGACCATTTTCGTCGCTTCCGTGATACCGGCCGATCCATTTCCTTGCGCATAGAGCGAGCCTGTGGCGATTAACATAACCGCCACGAAAACAAGTTGTTTCGTATTCATAAAATAATTGAATTTGAATGTGGGCACGACAGATGGAAAAGTCCGCCGTCCCCCGTTGTTAATTAAATTTATTTGGGTTTCTTCTCGTGAAAAATGAATAGACAAGCTATCCGTAATCTCTTTCCTTCATGTACGTTTTACTTCGTTAAACAATATCACTTATGGAGAAAGTGTCCGGTATGGTTTCTGTCGCCGCTTCGCTGTCCGGGCTGTTCCGTCTGCGGTATGCCGCAAGATGCAGCTCTATCAGCGAGTCGATACGTTCCTCACGCTCCGCATCGCCGAAGGTCAGCTTGTCGAACATCGGCGTGTTGCGCAGTTCAGCCAGTGTCTTTCCGGCCTGAAGCCTTTCCTCTTCACTGGCCGCTTCACCGCTGACCGCCACACGCACCGCCAGTCCCATGTCCTCGAAGCGGATGCCCGTGGCTTGCGGCGTGCATCCCGGCAGGCATCTGTCCTGCTCGTCATCGTCTATCCGAGGATTGTCATCCGCCGGTTCTCCCCGGAACTCCAACGGGACATCCATATCTTCCATCAGTTCAAGATCTTCCGGCAGCGGACTCCCTTCGGCAAACAGCTTGTCCAGTTCCTCGGCAGAAACTATTTTCGGGTACTTTTCCTTCTCCGGTACAAAAATACCTGCTTCGCTTACAGATTTTTCGTTTTCAATTTTTTCGGGCGTTTGTGGCGTGGAGTGGCTAAGGGAAAATGTACTTTTGCCTAAAATCTCGCTCACGTCCACCGTAATCCGGGTAAGGATCTGCCCGGCTTTTTCCGCTCTCTTCCTCCGGCTGTTCCACTCGTGGAAAAGGTAGGCGGCTATCCATAACAGATAGCTACCGATAAGTAAGAATAAGATTGCTGACATGGTTTCCGGGGTTTAAAACAGTTCGGTACTTCGTTTTCTGTATTCCTTCGTGATCTCGTCCTGATAGGCGGCAAAGTGCTGTTCCAGCACATTGTCCACATAGCTGAAAATGGACATCTCGTTGTTCCCGATTGTCTGGACGATCCTCTGAATCCGTTCATGAAACTCCTTACGAAGATAGATTGTCTTGCCAAGCCGTGCGCAGACCGGTGACTCGTGGATGAACAGACGGACATATCCGCTCTCTTCACCGGACTGTCCCTTATTCCCGGCTGCTTGCGCCTGCCCGTCCGCCGGCCGACCTTCCTTGAACGAGGCGACTATGGAGTTCTCGTCAATGTCCGTCAGGTTTATTTTTTTCCGTTCGTTTCCCATAGCCTACTTCCTGATAATGGACAACAGCTCTTCCGTAATCTCTTTCAGGTTGCTGCCTTTGACCAGCGTACCGTCTGCGGGGAACAGCGTGGAACGGAACAATGCCCTATGTTCCCCTGTCAGCTCACGGCGGAACCGTTTGCTGTCCGGCAGGAAGGTCTTCAGCACTTTCAGTCCCAGCTCGCCGATCACCTGTTCATACACCTTGTACAGTTCTGATTTCTCCCGGCCGTCCACCATGTTCCACAGCAGGTACAGCCCTTTGATATTCGTCTTGCCCGTAGCGATCAGCGTGTCATTCAGCCGGCTCGCAAAGCGGAGTGTGCTTTCCATCACCACCCTGTCGGCGGCAATGGGGGAAAAGACATAGTCCATGTTCGCCAGCGTGTTCAACACGCCTGTACTGTTTACCGTGCCCGGCAGGTCGAAGAACACGATGTCTGTTTCCGGCATCTTTTCCAGCAGTTCGTCCGCTTTCGTGACAGCGTCCTCAGCCGTACTCTCCGCTACCGGATAGGCTTTCTTCCTTATCCGTTGCAGTTGTCTGTACGCCATCAGCTTGTAATGCTCGTCCTCCATGACCGTTTTCAGGTCACGTTTTCTCATCTCGGCAATGCTGTGTTGCGGGTAGTCGCAATCCACCACCGCCACATTCATCCCTTTCACATAGTGCAGGTAACTTGCCACCAGCACGGTCAGCGTTGTTTTTCCCGCTCCGCCTTTTTGCGTGGAAAAGGCGATAAAGAGTGTTTCTTTTTCCATGATGCAGTTTGTTTACAAATGATACTTTTGAATCAACGCCGCAAATAAAGAAGGAAAAAGAAGGGAAATTCATGGTTTGGGAACGGCGGGGTTCAAGTGGCCGGCTCCTGACGTGGAATGGCTGACTGAACAGCCAACCGACCGAAGTATTGTCCGTCTGATTGGCCGACCGACGGTCTGACCATACATGACACAATCCGGCGGACTGCATAGCCTGTCGGACAAACAGGAAGATAATCGGTTGCCTAATCATCCCGCCGGACAGACAGCCTTTTATCCGCTTGGTTGGCTAGTCAGCCAGCCGACCGCACCAACGTTGCAACGGCTGACCGTCTGGTTGGTTATCTGACCGGTTGGTCATTCAGTCCGTCATTACGCATCCCATTCAGGCACATCCTCAACCGCTGATTCAGCCATCATCGGCCACCCGTTTTTCCTCTTGTTCCACCCGTGTGCACAAGTGGCTTCCATTTGGCATAATGTGGCTAATGTTAGTGATATACAACTGATTATACCACTTCCTAACTTTGCGCCATCCAACCGGGAATGGGCAGTTTGCCTTCCGTCGGTCACTAATCCCCGCTTTCCCCGAAAGCGCTCTTTCCTCTCCAAAGAGGAAAGATTTATGTTCGCCAGAACATAGCCAGGCGTTTTGCGCTGAACAGCCTGCACAACTATTTCTTCGCCAAAGGGCTGGATGCCGTCCGTGAGGGAGGCATCCTTGCCTTCATCACCTCGCAGGGGGTGATGAACTCCGCTATGGCCTATCCGGTAAGGCAATACCTGATGAACCAATCCCGGCTGTTATCGGCTGTCCGCCTGCCCAACAACCTCTTTACAGATTATGCCGGTACGGAGGTGGGCAGCGACCTGGTCATCTTGCAGAAGGACACACTTTCCCAAAGGGAATACACCCCGCTCGAACGGTCTTTCGTCGAAGTCGGCACGCAGGCCGACGGGACGACGCAGAACGAGTATTTCGAGCATACCGCCGCCATCGTGCATACACGTGGCCATGTCGGTACCGATCCCTACGGCAAGCCGGCACGCATCTATCTGCATGACGGAGGTATGGAAGCCATCGCCGCCGACATGAAGTATTTCCTTGACCGCAACCTCTCGGAACAGCTCGACCTGGACTTGTATCTCCGCCATTCACCCGTGCAGGAGTTCCGCAACCTGGTGAGCCGTCCGGCGGAAACCATGCAGCAACGCATCGCACAGGTGCGGGAAATCAACCGGTCCGGTGACGTGAGCGGACATTCCACTTCTACGGATCAACAGACGGTACAGGTGGAGCGTCGGACTCCCACGCCGGAGCAGCCTTCAACGGATGCCCGGCCAACCGCCGCAAAGACCATGCCGGAGCCGGTCATGTCCCTGTACGACCTTTTCGGCTTCACCCAAGAGGAGCGTTCACAGGTCAGGAAAAGGAAAACAAGGAGCACGAAGAAGGACTCCGGGCAGTTGTCCCTTTTCGATATGCCACCGTTGGAGCAACATCCCGCCCCGACCGAACCGGCTCCCCAAGAGAAAGAGCGGCAGGAGCAGGAACGTCAGGAACGGGAACGCCGCCGGCAGGAGGAAGAGGCCGCACGTCAGGAGCGCATGAAGCCCCGTCCTTATCCGGCCGACCTACAGGGGCACCACCGTAACGGCTCTCTTGTGGACGACGACGGGCAGATAGGCTACCTTTCCGCCATCGGCGAGGCCGCACCGGTATTCAACCCGTTGGATCTGCCCGAACGCCAGCGACGCCGTGCGTCGCTATACATCGAGATACGTGACACCTACCATCACCTGTACGAGAACGAAGCCGCCACCCATGCCGAAAATCCGGCGTTGCGCACCATGCTCAACACCCTTTACGATGATTTCATCCGTCAGTTCGGCAACCTGAACGACAAGAAGAACATCGACTTGTTCCGCATGGATGCGGGTAACCGTGAGATACTGTCGCTGGAGCGTTACATCGACGGCCGGGCGGTCAAGGCCGACATCTTCGACCATCCCGTTTCGTACAACATCAACGAGATCACCCATACCGACGACGTGCACGAGGCGCTCACCGCCTCGCTCAACAAGTATGGCAACGTGAACATGTCGTACATGGAGTCCCTGACCGACAAGTCGCAGTCCGCCCTGTTGGAAGAACTGCGTGGGCGAATATTTTACAATCCCCTCTCGAAGAACTACGAGATTGCCGACCGTTTCATTTCCGGCAACGTCATGGCCAAAGCCGAACATATCGAAGAATATTTGCAGTCGCATCCCGACAACGGCGAGGCACGCATTTCCCTCGAAGCCCTGCGGCAGTCGCTTCCCACGCCCATACCTTTCGAGGATCTGGATTTCAATTTCGGCGAGCGTTGGATACCGGCGGGAGTGTACAGCCGCTACGCCTCATGGCTGTTCGACACGGACGTGTCCGTCCGCTATACCGCCAGCAGTGACGAGTACAGCATCAAGGCCGACATGATCTCCCCACGCATCATGAACCAGTATTCGGTGCGTTCGGAAAGCCGCATCTTCAACGGCATCGCCCTCATGCGCCATGCCATCCACAACACCACACCCAACATCACCAAAACCGTCTTGGACAAGACGGGCAACGAGATGAAGATACGTGATCCGGAGGTCACCCTGCTCGCCAACAGCAAGATTGATGAAATCCGGAGCGGCTTCTCCGACTGGCTCATGGAGCAGTCGCCGGAGTTCAAGCGGAAAATGGCGGACATGTACAACCGCAAGTTCAACTGTTTCGTCCGCCCCAAGTACGACGGATCGCACCAGAGCTTTCCCGACCTCGACCTCAAGGGCTTGGGGATTCCCGACCTGTACCCCAGCCAGAAGGACTGCATCTGGATGCTCAAGCAGAACGGAGGGGGCATCGCCGATCACGAGGTGGGTGGTGGCAAGACGCTCATTATGTGCTGTGCCGCCTACGAGATGAAACGTCTGGGATTGGCGAACAAGCCCCTTATCACCGGCCTGAAGGCGAATATTCACGAGATCGCACAGACTTTCGCCACCGCCTACCCCAACGCCAAAGTCCTCTATCCCGGCAAGGAGGACTTCACGCCGGAACGCCGTGTCGAGATTTTCCACCGGATGAAGAACAACGACTGGGACGCCATCATCCTCTCGCACGAGCAGTTCGCCATGATACCGCAGTCTCCCGAAATCCAGCGTGACATCCTGCAACAGGAGCTGGACAGCGTGGAAGAGAACCTCGAAGTCCTCTACCAGCAGGGTGCGGAAGTGAGCAACGCACAGATCAAGGGCATGGAGAAGCGCAAGATGAACCTTGAGGTTAGGCTGAAAGAGCTGCTCCACGAGATCGAAACCCGCAAGGACGATGTGGCGGACTTCAAGCGCATGGGCATCGACCACCTCTTTGTCGATGAATCGCACCGGTTCAAGAACCTGATGTTCACAACCCGGCACGACCGTGTGGCAGGTCTGGGCAACAGCGAGGGCAGCCAGCGTGCGCTCAACATGCTCTTCGCCCTGCGCACCATCCAGCAGCGCACCGGCAAGGACTTGGGAGCCACCTTCCTGTCGGGAACCACCATTTCCAACTCGCTGACCGAGCTGTACCTGCTCTTCAAGTACCTGCGCCCCCGGGAATTGGAGCGTCAGGGGATCAACTCCTTTGATGCATGGGCGGCGGTATTTGCCCGAAAGTCCGTCGATTACGAGTTCTCCGTCACCAACGAGGTGGTGCAGAAAGAGCGTTTCCGCTACTTCATCAAGGTTCCGGAACTCGCCTCGTTCTATTCCGAGATCACCGACTTCCGTACCGCAGCCGACATCGGCATCGACCGTCCGGAGAAGAACGAGATACTGCACAACATCCCCCCGACGCCCGACCAGAGGGAGTTCATACAGAAGCTCATCGAGTTCGCCAAGACCGGCAATGCCACCGTACTGGGCCGCCCGCCACTGAACGAGAGAGAGGAGAAAGCGAAGATGCTCATCGCCACCGACTACGCCCGGAAGATGTCGCTCGACATGCGGCTCATCGATCCGCTCTCCTACGGCGACGACAAGGACAACAAGGCCACCCATTGCGCCGATATGATTGCGAAGTATTACAATAAATACGCCGGGCATAAAGGCACTCAGTTCGTTTTCTCGGACTTGGGAACCTACAAGCCCGACCAGTGGAATCCGTATTCGGAGATCAAGCGCAAGCTGGTGGAGGATCACGGCATCCCCGAAGACCAGATACGTTTCATTCAGGAAGCCAAGACCGAGAAAAAGCGCAAGGCGATGATCGAGGCGATGAACGAGGGAAAGATACGTGTTCTCTTCGGCTCTACTGAAATGCTGGGCACGGGAGTCAACGCCCAGAAGCGGTGTGTCGCCATCCATCACCTCGACGCACCGTGGCGGCCTTCTGACTTGCAGCAGCGGGACGGCCGGGGCATCCGCAAGGGCAACGAGGTGGCCAAGCTCTATGCGGACAACAAGGTGGACGTGATAATCTACGCCGTGGAGAAGTCACTTGACAGCTACAAGTTCAACCTGCTCTACAACAAGCAGCTTTTCATCACCCAGCTCAAGCAGAACAACATGGGCTGCCGTACCATCGACGAGGGAGGCATGGACGAGAAAGGAGGCATACCCTTCTCCGAGTACGTGGCGGTACTTTCCGGAAATACCGACCTGCTCGACAAGGCACGGTTGGAGAAACGGATTGCCGGCATGGAAGGGGAGCGCAAGGCCTTCCAGCGTGGCAAGGGGGAGTCACGCATCAAGCTGGAAACTTTCCTGGCGAACCGGGCAAGCAACGATGACATCATCGCCCGTGTCAGGAAAGACAAGGCAGCCATCGAGAGCCGTATGCAGTACGACAAGGAGGGCAACAGGCTCAATCCCTTGCGGATTGACGGTGTGGCAGGCGATGATCCGAAAGTGATTGCCGCCAAGCTCCACCAGATAGAAGACAAGGAGCGTACGCACGGCCAGCCGAAAGTGATAGGCTCCCTCTATGGTTTCGACATCGTTGTCAAGACCGATACCACCGTCAAGGACGGTCTGGACTTCTGCGAGAACCGTTTTTTCGTGCGTGGCGAAGGCAACTTCCTCTACAACTACAACAACGGCCGTCTGGCAGTCGATCCGAAAACCGCCTGCCAGAACTTCATCAACGCTTTCGACAGCATCCCCCGCCTGATAGAGAAATACACGAGAGACAACGAAGCTATCGAGAAGGAACTCCCCGTCCTGGAACAGGTCGTCGGGGAAGTCTGGAAAAAGGAGGACGAGCTGAAGCAGCTCAAGGCCGACCTTGCCGCCCTTGACCGCAAGATCCTGCTCTCCCTCAAATCAGTGGATGCACAGGAAAAGAACAACGACGGAGTGATCGAAGTCGTGCCCTCCCAACCGGTAACGCCCGACGGACAGGATAACGCCCCCGCCGCCGATGCTCCGCCCGGCAGTCCCTCATCGGGCAGTGTCCCCACGCAGGACACGCCCCCTGCCGAGCCTTATGTCCACCGGATGCCCGACTTCCTCACCGACAGGCAGCGCACTCCGCCCAAACTAAGCGGAATGCCCAAAAGCATCAGCATCAAAGAGGCAATGGACGCACTCGGCGGCAAGCTCGTCACCGGAGGTGTCCCCAAACCCGGCAACAAGGACGATCCCGATTCAGATCAGCCCGAAAAGCCCAAACCCAAGCTGAAATTATAGCCCCTATAACCGAAGCCACAAAACAACCCCACCCCGCCAGCTTTCCATGAAGCAGCGGAGTGGGGTTCCAATAAATATATAATAGATATTATCTTTTCTTTTTTAGATTCCGACCTTTCTTCTTTTGAGTTCTTTTGGGAATACATGCTACATATTTAGATAAAAAGTGACAATCTTTATCTTCACTTACTATATCAACAAAATCTTTGGGAGATAAATGTTCATAAAGTCCTAATTTGTATTTCCCCTTTCTTGACATATTAATATCCAAATGATGTATAGGATGTCTGGCTTCCTTACCTTTTGCCGTTATTGGATCATAATCGTATCGCAAATAACTAGGTTCTGTGTGCAGTAATAATTCCAGAATATCTAAGGAAGCCTGAGTGTTAGAGCCATCATCATTCATCCATGCATCAATAAAATTGCCATTTGTTGCTAAAGAACTTATAATTCCAATACATTCAGATATAACTTGATTAGTTACTTCTACATTTTCTTCCGTAGAGTAAATTTTTACATTACCACCATCCTGTTTTATATTTAATGGATAAGAGACACAAAAATATTTATTGTGAGAAATAAAAAGAAAAGCTCTAGAATTTTTGCATATATCCATCATTAAAAAAGGTTTTGAAATACTATTAATATTTTCTTCGCTTAGGTGAGGAAAACTTATAAGTTTACGCGATATTAAAAGAATTAAATATGCATAGTCTTTCATTCCATCTTTATGAACCTTATAATCATCTAATTCATAGTTTTCTATAGGAATTATTACTCTTTTCATATCATTGAACTCATTAAGCTAACCATTGTTTTTAATTTTTCATAATCTAAATTTTTTATTTTATCAATATTAATAGTTGCAAGAATATTTTCTTGCATTTTCATGTCGTTTATATTTAACTCTTTAAATACTTTTTTTAGTTTTTCTGCTAAAGATTCCACTCGTTTAGCACCTTCAAACCACTTTAACATATCTTGTGTTTCCTCCTGTGTTGGAGCTGTTACTTCTATCTTTTTATCTCTTAATGTCATACGTATACCTTGTAAAATTTCTGCTGTAAGTCCATTTTCTTCACCTTTTTCAATTAAAAGATAAGAGCGAATAAAAGAACGAGTCAGCATAGTGTATAAAGTATTTCGATATGAAATTGTAGAATGAATTTTCTTTGTGATACAAATAACTATAGGAAACTCAAGTCCTTTTACGTTATTTCGATTACTAATAAAAACAGAATCTTTAGCTGTATGCTTTGTTTCATAAGCTACATTTGTTTTCCATTCAAATTGCATATTTATAATATTGACTATATTAGAAGACAAATCATAAATGTAACTTTCATCATCAATATATATAATACCAATATCTTCAGGGCTAACATTAGGAAATTCCTCTTTGATTTCTATTAATATTTTTTTTATACCATTACAAAAGTTATCTGTCCTTAATATCTCAAAACTTCGAAATTCATCATTATCATCGTCAAAACGATGTAAAGGATATCGAGTAAGAGAGAATACATTCTCTTTTTTTTCTACAATATAACCACATTGTTTCCATTCTTCTTCCTTTAACCACCATAATTTCTTTTTCTCATAAAGTCCTAACCCTAAAGCATGCGCTATCATTAGAGTTTTTGGATCTGTACGATAACAATTACTTAATAATAATGTCGGAGTCCTTTTAGTCTTTGCATTTTCTTCAAAAATACTTTGAAATATGTCGCCAGCAATAAACACTTTGTGTTCAGTAACCATTTCACACAACGTGAAAAAAGCATCATCAAAATCTTGACTTTCATCAATGAATATATAAGAAAAAGCAAAATTGTTTTTTATTTTAATAGATTTGAGTTCTTCTATAGCCTTTTTACAAGCCTTATTAAAAGAACCACATTGCCTAAAGTTCCAAAAAGGAATATCATAATAATTACAGATATAACGGTATATTCCAGAAGTTATAGAACTTGATTGTCCCCATGCATTAACACAAAGCAATTTATCCCATTCTATTTGTTTCTTTACTTTCATGAAATTGAAAAAATCAGGAATCCTTTTTCTTAAGCTATCTGCTAATATTTTGTTATGACAAGTAAAACCAATAGGTAATTTGGGATCTGTCAGATATATTTCTCTTAGTTTATGCAATAAAAGTTCTGTCTTTCCTGTTCCTGATAATCCTTGTACTATTATTTGTTTTCCTGTTCCTGTATAATCTCCATAGATAAACCTAGTTTGTTCTCCATCAAACACTTGTATTTTCTGTTTTACACGTTCAATAATACTTGTTGATTTTTCTAAAGACAGGTTTGAAACATCATTGATACTACCAATAAAAAGAGTTATAATTAATTCTAATCTCCTATATTGATTTTCGTCATGAAGTTCTAGTCGTTTAATCCATTTTATATAATCATCAATTTTATCTAAAAAACAAGATATTGTTATCTCATTTTCCCATTTACGCACCCTACCGACAAGATTACGATAGCCATAAGTATCGCTTAATGAATTAATATCTTCAAGTACATCTGTTTTATAGTCTTCAAATTGATCTTTATTATCTTTTTTAAAAGAAACAAAAGCAATTTTGTGCTTCCTCATCAAAACAATACCTACATCATGAACTTCATAACTATATTTTGAATCCGTTAAAGGATGCTGAAGAAGATATATTTGTTCTTTTACCTCTTCTGCGTAGTTACGAAGAGCATCAATAAAATCACGATTAAGATCGTTTTCAGCTATGTGTGAATAAAAATATTCCATATTCAGTTTTTATTTTTTATTTTTTATCTTGGCCCTATAAATCTATCTCCATTAAAATGAATCATATGATCTGGATTCTCCGCTATCCAAACCTCGGTTTCCCATGCAATATCAGCCACATGTTTCTTAAACTCGGATCTGTCAGGAAAAGCAGTAACATATACTTTCCCCGCTTTGCATTCTTTCATGAAATCTTCCAGTTCGATTACACGCTTAGGAGATACCGGTCCATGCGAAGTAACCACTTCAATTAAGAATAGCCATTCTTTATTACTGTCATAAATAACAATATCCGGTAGTTTGCTGTGTTCTGTGATTGGAATGCCAATTTCTTTTAAAAGCTCCTTGTTACAATAAAGGTCTTTATTAGCAGTATCACCAATATAAAGGACTTTTGCGCCTGCCGCAAAACGGGGTGCAAACTCGTTAATGACCGCCGCTTGTACTTCATTATGTTTACCCGGAGATAGCTTAAATTCTGTACCTTCAATAGTAACCGGTATCATTTCCATCTCACGGCTTTTCTCATATTCTTCAACCAATCGTCCTACCGCATCATTAAAGCCTTGAGCTTTTGTTTCCCATTCTTGGGTATTATATGATTTTATAGCTTCATAGGCTTCTGCCGTCAATTTGTAATGGGCATTCGGACTATTTACAGGTAAAGCCGGGTTATCCGGATTATAATCTACGATACGTGCTTGTAGGAACTGATGAAGTACCTGCCGTCTGAAAGTTTCCCGTGTATTGGGGGCATACGGTTGTTCTTTTTTATAGTGCTTATTAACAAATGCCATAATATCCTTGCTTATTTTTAAGCTCGTACGAGTGGCATTTGCCCAATTGTCTTTCTCCTTTAATCCGCATAATGCAAGTAAAGTCAAAGCGGATATTTCATTCTGCTGTGCCGGAGGTAAACCCAACACTGACAATATATCTTGTGCATCACTTATTTTGCTCATATCACATAAAATATTTGTTTACAATCTTATTTACGTTCACCATAGAATAATCATTCATGGCAATCAAGTCTTTTCCAATACATTCAATGACTTCAAGGGGAGGCATGGGCATTTCCCTTAGCTCCGTAGCACTGACATTTACATTTCCATTGAATGTTCTAAAATAATTATCGAATAAGTCACTATTCAATAAAGCGGCTATTCCCATTACCTCCATACGATTCAAATGCCCTTTAGGACGATAAATATAATTCAGTTTGTTTTCGATTCCTACATATGCACAAGAAGTCATATTGCCAAAATAAGGTGCGGCAATCAACCGGCTATTATCGTCTTTAGAACTAAAGCGTCGCAACAGAACATAGTTCTTGTTGGGTAACAAAGTGGAGACAGAGTTTTCATTTATACGAATGAATTGGTGCTTTCCTTCCTTCATCACAGGATGATCTGCCAACATCTTTACTACATTATGTAGCCAATATAGTGATGCGGTTCCCTCTTCTGCGGTATCACATAACTGTTCTTTTGAGCGAAACGCCACAACTGGGCCGGTGGAGATTTGAATATGATATTTATTCAGGTTGCCATTCCATGATTTGAATAACTTAATGATTTTCTCATCTTCAAGGCTGACCGGCAAATGCAATATCAATTCTTTTGAGGTAAGGTCAATGATTTCTTTCCGTTGTACTTCTTTAATTGCAGGGGTAGCCAAGTCTGAAATCCCTTCACTATATGATAAAACGACATTATAATTTGTTCTCTTTTTAGGAGAGCATTTCATTATAATTGTTTCCTGAAGCACATTATCTTTGGAAAACGTATCTTTCCGGGTATTGAAAAGGTGGACAAAATCTATCTGTATATGCTTAAACAGGAAATTACGGAACAAACGGAAATATCTTCCCGAAGTGAAACTTCTTGGGGTTATATAAATCATCTGACCTTGTTCCGCAAGCAATAAGGCTGAAATGGCCATAAATATAGAGTATATATTGGGCTGTCCGTCTATAATGCATTGAGCCGCTTTCACCCGTTTGTCCTCTTTGGAAAGCTTGAAATAGGGAGGATTGGATATGATCAAATCATATTTCTGCAAATTCACAGCCCTTTCATAAATCGTATCAGAATATAATACTGAATAATTGGATAAAATAAAGTCCTCACAATATGAACGGCAATCAATCCGGATATTATGGCGCATCCCCCATATTGTTATATATTCCAGAACCTTTTGTAATCCCGGTATAAGGTTCTCATCGGTTTCATATGTAACCAACTTTATTCGTTTTACTTTTGATTGCAAAACCAAATTCTCGATCACGGCACATGATAATATGGCGGTTCCACATCCCGGATCTAATATGGAGATAGAGTCCTTATCCATACTTATCTGTTTGCCCATAAAATAGGCGATAGATACAGGTGTGAAAAACTGACCGTTACTTTTCTTAAAAGTAGCAGTAACAGTATCAGTATATAACCTGCCTATTCTATCTGCATAGTTAGTAGGCAACTCATCTTCATAAGGCTTTACTTCAGACCAACTTATATTCATAATTGCAAAATTAGGAAAAAACCTTTGTATTCTTCTTATGAATGTATTTTTCTTTTTCTGCAGAGTCGTGATAGATGCTTGGGTATTGAGGGAACTGACTTTTTATACTCCAGTTTCTACGCCAAAAAACTGGAATATTTTAGTTCCGCACATAAAAATGACACCCCACTCAGAGACACGCCCCAGCCGAACCTTATATCCACCGAATGCTCAATTTCCTTACCGACAGGCAGTATATCCCGCCCAAACTAAGCGGAATGCCCCAAAGCGTCAGCATCAAAGAGGCAATGGGAGCGCTTGGCGGCAAGCTCGTCACCGGAGGCGTCCCCAAGCCCGGCAACAAGGACGATCCCGATTCAGACCAGCCCGAAAAGCCCAAAACCAGGCTGAAGTTATAGTCCCTATAACCGAAGCCATAAAATAACCCCACCCCGCCAGCTTCTAACGAAGCGGTGAAGTGGGGTTTATATTATCACACAACCGAAATTTTACCGCCGTAAAGTTTACTACAGTAAAATTTCATTCGGTAGATATAAAAAAATCAGCTTTTTGGAGTAAGAGCAGAATCTTATATAGTTAAAAGTATCTCTTATTCTTTCGTATAATTCAAATCAAGTTGAATACCCAATAATTTATTAGCATCTGAAATATCATTCAACTCCAAAACCTCCGTATCTACTATTAATGCCTTATATTCTTCCTCTGATAACTCTTTGGCTAATAAATCTAATGTTGATTGATTAACAGACAATATATACTGAAAATTATTGTTCACACATTCTTTTTGTGCAATTTTCAACATTGTAGCAACTTGGCGAGGGTCATTTTCTGAAACCAATCGGCTATCATGAAAAATAAATTTTACAGAATGATTATATTGTCCTTTCAATAAAGTCCAGTCAAAGCAGAAAGTTCTAACTTCATTCACGCCATCACCCGTATCATCCATTATTTTAGCCTTTATATCAAAACGCAATTTATTTGTTCCAGAATTATTTTCAATTGTGATACCGGATGTTTTATCTTCGTAGAATTGTTCCGTCAAAGACTGAAATATTAAAATATTTTTCTTTATTAAAGATTCAACTTCTTCAAGATATTTATTGGTGGAAAGATTTTCATCAGCAAACTCTTTTTTTACTTCTTCTAACTTAGTCTTATACTCTTTTACCAATTGCTTATATTGTTCCAACTTAGACAACTCCATCCTATATTCAGCTAACAGTTTGGTTAATTGGGTATAATCATCCAATGCCCCGTGAGAAGCCAAATACTGAAGTTTCTCATTCTCTTGATGTCCCAAATAGGCAATCTTACTTTCTGTTTCAGACAAAGATCGTTCAAATCGAGCTTTCTCCTGTAACAGATTAATAGTTCTATTATCTAATAGTTTTACATTAAAGGCTTCTATTTCTTCCAGCCTTTTAACAACCATATCACTTAATTGGACTTTAGCCTCATTATAGAAATCAATAAGTTGTTGTTTTGTTATATCGGGCTTGTATTGCAGACTTTTCTCAATATTGGCAATAACCATACGATACTTCATCGCCTCATTTTGACAAGACTTCAAAGAAGCAGAAATACGATCAGCATCTTTTCTAATTTCATTATAATCTTCTGCTATTACGAAATTATCAATGTTGCATTGTAATTCATTTATCTTTTTTTCCAATCCAACAATTTTTATTTCAACATTCTCTGATACTTCATCTTTCATAAAGAAAGATTTCATTATTGGATCTTTTTGTATCTTATTGCCTAAATCTTTTATTCCATCAAGATCTTCCTTTAATTTATTTTTCTTTACAATCCTATCTATATCCAATCCTAATAGATAAGAATTGTTAAGAAGTTTAACATAATCTTGTTCTTCTTTTACAAAATCCCAATATAAATCATAGCTACTTCTTTTAGGACGAATGAATCTTGAAATAAGACTTCTAAAGGTTAGATAGTTAACAGGGGTTGTCAATCCAAACACCTCTTGTCCCATGAAACTTCTGAATTCAGTTAAAGACATCTTCTCATCATTCAAAAATATTACATCTTGTTGTTCAGTTGTTCGATAAGAGGTATATTCTTTACCATTTATCTCAAAATCAAGATAAAATATCCACCCTTGAAGCAATTCCTCAAATGCAGGTATTTTATTTGAAGCAAGACAAAAATGTATTAAAGCAATTGATAATGATTTTCCAACGCTATTATATGTGTTTCTTTCGTTTTCAGTTCTCTTTTTGGCTACAATCAGAGAAATACCTTTTGAATTAAAAGGAATAGTATGAAAACTTTCTTTATTTGCTCTTAATTTAAGTAGTTTCATATTTTATAATTTCTCCGTTAGTATTTATATTAATTGTCCCTATCAAGTACAACAAGTTTATAGCCATTACAACATTATCAAAACTATGATAAGCCGGAAAAACATCTCTTGTTTTGTTAACCTTTGAATACTCCTGCCATAGTTCGTCCAATGTATAAGGTCTTTTTGCCAAAAAAGTCAATAAAATTCCGGCAAGTCCCAATAAGGACTCAGATAAACTAATATGTTTAGAAGGCAAAATCATATTTCAGGAGCTTTAAAAATATCACAATACTCAAAATAATAAGACATTAAAGTAAAAATAGCAGCATCAATAGCAACAGTATGTTGAGGATAAGCCTTTTCATAAATATAAAAAAAGATTTCATCACTCTTATTTGTAGCGTCTGGAATTACCGTTAATGCCTCATTATATAAACCATTAAACACGTTCCGAAGTTCATTCTTAATGAAATTACTGTTATATTCAAAGAAATCATTAATTACACCTTCATTTATTCTATGACTTTTTAAATACACAGCAACCTGTTCACTCAGCTTATTAAAGATGATTTTTTCTTCAAAATTTGGATTTATGGGAATCACTTCTTTTTGAGGATTAGTTTTTACTTTTAGCATGTAATCAACAACATCTTTCATCACACCATATTCAACTTCCACATTGTCTGGATTAGGAATAACACCAATAATATCATCTATTGCTACTTCATCCAAACTCAAGAAAACATCTTCTAAATCTTTACATAAGAAAGGATTAGCACAAACATCCTTATATTGAATTTCAATTTTACGTAATTCTGCAAATAAACTGGCATACGCACCTTTATACTTGTCGTTAACTACATAAAAGAAACTTTGTATGGGATAAAGAGATTGCCAGTATGCATATAATCCAGAAAAGTCCGTAACTAACTTCTCTATTGTTTCTTTCTCCTTTATCTTAAGGTGGGTTCTATCAATTCCATTTTTTATTTCTTGCATAAGGCAGCAGAACCCTTTAACTGTCTTGAGCAAGATAAT